>NZ_JBSVVZ010000008.1:0-134142 GCF_054071875.1 Pseudomonas sp. SDO524_S393
GTGGGGTTTCCCCATGTGAGAGTAGGTCATCGTCAAGATTAAATTCCGAAACCCCATTTGCGAAAGCAGATGGGGTTTTGTTTTGGGCGGGTGAAAAGTTTGAACACTCACCAGGCCCTCAGTCCTCTACGCGCCCATCAAAACCCTTGCTCTCTGATCAGTTCTATCAACGCTCTAAGCCCCGCCGGAACGTGTCGTCTTCCTGGATAGTAGAGGCGCAGCTTATCGAGCGGTGGTGTCCAATCCTCCAGTACACGCACCAGCGTCCCTGCGGCGAGGTCTGAAGCCGCGTGCCACTCCGTCAAATAAGTCAGCCCCATGCCTGCTCTGGCTGCTTGCGCCATCAGCGTAGAGTTATCGAGTGTCAACGAACCCTGCACATCCACAGATATGGCTTCGCCATGCCGTTCGAACTCCCAGCGATAAATCGCACCACTCGGCATTCTGCTACGAATGCATTCATGGCTGATCAGATCCAGGGGCGATTTTGGGACAGGCCGATTGGCAAAGTAGGCAGGGCTGCCCAGCACCGCAAAACGCTGCGCAGGACTGATGTCTACGGCGATCATGTCCTGCGCAATGCTGTCGCCCAGACGAATGCCTGCATCGAACCCTTGGGCGACGATATCGATCAGACGCCCCTCCGTGACAATATCCAGCTTCATCTGCGGATAGCGCCGCGCGTATTCCAGTAGCAGAGGCATCACCTGCTTGGCTGCGCCAGCCGAGGTGTTCAGCCGCAGTGTGCCGCTGGGTGCGGCCTGACGATTTCCTGCCTGCTCCAGTGCCACCCGGATCGTCGAAATAGCCGGAGTGATTGTGCTGACAAACTCCGCTCCCACCTCCGACAGCGACACGCTGCGCGTCGTGCGATTGAACAGCCGTACACCTAGCCGGGCCTCTAGCCCGGCAATGGAGTGGCTGAGTGCGGAGGTCGAGACATTCAACTCTGTCGCCGCTGCCCGAAAGCTGCGATGACGCGCAACTGCCAGTACCGCTTCCAACTCATTCAGTCCCGAGGTATTCATTGTCCTGTATCGCTCATCAACTCATGCTGTTTTGTACGGATTATCAGGCTAATCATAGTGGCATACCGTAGGGCATACCAACTGAGTTCCTTGGAGGTCCCATGCATCAGATCAACCAGATTTATATCAACGGCCAATTCGTGACGCCCCATGGCGAAGAGCTATACGATCTCTTCAATCCCGCCACCGCCCAATGTATCGGTCAGGTTCGCTTGGCCGACGAGCAAGATGCGATCACCGCGATCCATGCCGCAAAGCAAGCGTTCCCCGAATACGCTCGCACCACAAAAGCGGTACGAATCGACTATCTCAAACGCATGCACGCTGCCGTTGCGTCCATAGAGTCAGAACTCACCGATGCGATCATCGAAGAGTATGGCGCCCCAGTGTCCCGGGCGGTCTGGATGGCCAAACATGCCGCGAGTGTCCTGCTGGACGCGGCAACCGTGCTGCAAGACTACGGATTCACCCAGCGTATCGGCATTGCCGAAGTGACAATGCAACCCCTGGGTGTCGCCGGCCTCATCACGCCTTGGAACAGCAACGCCGGTTTCATTTGCGGCAAACTCGCGGCCGCGCTGGCCGCCGGCTGTACGGCGGTGATCAAACCCAGTGAGATGAGCGCCCTGCAAACCGCTATCGTGACACGAGCCTTGCACGAAGCGGGTTTACCGCCGGGTGTCTTCAATATCGTGACTGGACGCGGCGAAACCGTTGGCGCCGTACTCAGCACACATCCGGATATCGCCAAGGTTTCGTTTACCGGCTCGACAGCTGTGGGTAAGCAAATCCTGCGTGCCGGCGCGGAGACCCTGAAACGCATCACCCTCGAGTTGGGAGGAAAGTCGCCGGTCCTGGTGCTTGACGATGCGGACCTGAAAGAAGCCATCCCCATGGCGCTTCAGGCCGGCTTCATGAACAGCGGCCAAGCGTGCATTGCTGGCAGCCGAATCCTCGTACCCGCTCATCGGCTGGAAGAAGTCGAGGCGCTGATCGTCGAGGAAGTCGCTGCGATCCGTGCGGGAGAGCCCCGCGACCCAACCACCAGCGTCGGCCCCATGGTCAGTCTCAAACAATGGCAGCGGGTCCAGCGATACATCCAGCTCGGCTTGGAGGAGGGCGCTCACCTGCTGGCTGGCGGTCCAGGCCTGCCGGACGACATTGAGTCCGGTTGGTTTGTGCGACCTACCGTATTCAGTCGAGTGACCAATCAGATGACCATTGCCCGTGAAGAAATCTTTGGCCCGGTGCTGTCGATCATTACCTACAGCGATGAGGCCGAAGCCCTGAGCATCGCCAACGATACGCCCTACGGGTTACAGGCGTACATTCTGTCCTCCGACCCCCATCGAGCCCGCACATTGGCCGCTCAAATCGAGGCAGGTCGCGTGTTGATCAACACCCTGGCTCACGAACCGTTTGCGCCGTTCGGTGGTTTCAAGCAATCGGGCATTGGCCGTGAATATGGCACTTTTGGCCTGGAAGCCTTTTTGGAGCCAAAATCGGTTTTGTCTTGATGAAATAAACGTCCTCCAGCCTGCCGTTGGGGAAATCGATGCAAAGTGTTTCTGCATTTTTGGTATGGTGCAGCACATTTTCACAGGGATTGATTCTTCACCCGCAGGATGCGGCGTCGACCTTCTTCAACGAGATGCTGTAGAAATGCCTGAACCCATACCGATCAAGGACCACGAAAAAGAATACCGCCTGGTCAACAAGCGCCTGTTTGCCTGCGCATTGCTGGTGGTGGGCATTACCTGCGCCCTGGTGGGGCGCATGTACTTCCTGCAGGTCGTGCAGTTTGACTATCACTCCACCATTTCTGAAAACAATCGTGTTCACGTACTGCCCATCACGCCGACCCGCGGGCTGATCTATGACCGCAACGGCGTGGTGCTGGCCGACAACCGCCCCAGCTACAACCTGACGATCACCCGTGAGCGCACCACGGACCTCAACGGTGAACTGGATGCCATCGTCAATTTGCTGCATTTGCCTGCCGAAGACCGCGCGGTCTTCGACAAGGCGCTCAAGCAGGCACGCCACCCCTTTGTGCCGGTGACACTGTTTTACGAACTGACCGAAGAACAAATCGCGTTACTGGCCGTGAACGAGTTCCGCCTGCCTGGCGTCGACGTCGAGCCACAGTTTGTGCGGCACTATCCATTGGGGGCGCATTTCGCCCATTCCATCGGCTACGTGGGGCGGATCAACGAAAAGGAATCCAAGGCCCTCGACTCGGTTGAATACCGTGGCACCCAGTCCATTGGCAAGACCGGTATCGAGCGCTTTTACGAGTCCGAACTGCACGGCCATGTGGGTTATGAAGAGGTCGAGACCAACGCCCAGGGCCGTGTGCTGCGTGTGCTCAAGCACACCGACCCGATTCCCGGCAAAAACATTGTGTTGAGCCTTGACGTCAAACTCCAGGAAGCTGCTGAAGAAGCCTTGGGCGATCGCCGTGGCTCGGTGGTCGCACTCGACCCGCAAACTGGCGAAGTGCTGGCCATGGTCAGCAAGCCGAGCTTCGACCCGAACCTGTTCGTTACCGGTATCAGCTTCAAGGAATACGCCGCGCTGCACGACTCCATCGACCGGCCGCTGTTCAACCGCGTCCTGCGCGGGCTCTATGCGCCAGGCTCGACCATCAAGCCAGAAGTGGCCATCGCCGGCCTCGACAGCGGTGTCGTTACCGCTCAGACCCGGGTGTTCGACCCCGGTTACTACCAACTGCCCGATTTTGACCACAAATACCGCAACTGGAACCACAGCGGCGACGGTTGGGTAGACATGGACGCAGCGATCATGCGCTCCAACGACACCTACTTCTACGACCTGGCCCACAAGCTAGGCATCGACCGCCTGCACGACTACCTCGCCGAGTTCGGTCTGGGTCAGAAAGTCTCGCTGGACATGTTCGAAGAGTCCGCTGGCCTGATGCCTTCCCAGGCATGGAAACGTGCGACCCGCCGCCAACCCTGGTTCCCCGGTGAAACCGTGATCCTCGGAATCGGCCAAGGTTATATGCAGGTCACGCCGCTGCAACTGGCCCAGGCTACCGCGCTGATCGCCAACAAGGGCGTGTGGAACCGACCGCGCCTGGCCAAGACCATCAATGGCGTGCCGCCGGTGGACGAAAACCCGATGCCCAACGTGGTTCTCAAGAATCCGCGTGATTGGGAGCAGGTCAACCATGGCATGCAGTTGGTGATGCACGATCCGCGGGGTATTGCCCGTGCCGCGGCGCAAGGCGCGCAGTACCGTATCGCTGGCAAGAGTGGTACCGCGCAAGTGGTGGCGATCAAACAGGGCGAGCGCTACAACCGCGACAAAACCCTGGAACGCCATCGTGACAACGCCTTGTTCGTCGGTTTTGCCCCTGCCGAACACCCGAAGATCGTGATCTCGGTGATGATCGAAAACGGCGAGGCCGGTGGCCGCGTGGCGGGCCCGGTGGTGCGGCAAATCATGGACGCCTGGCTGCTCGACCAAGAGGGGCATCTGAAGCCGCAATACGCAACCCCAGCCAAGGCGCCCGGTGATCCGCGCGTCTGAAGCGACAACCCGAGTGTGCCGTGAAGAGTTGCGCATTGTTCGATGTCGCCTACTGTCAATGGAGGAGGTGACTTATGCACGTATTGGATCGCATAGAACGAAAAGTCCTGCTCAACGCGCCACGTAAACAGGTCTGGGAAGCACTGGTCGATGCCGAGCGGTTCGGCAACTGGTTCGGCATCGCCCTTGAGGGCAAACACTTTGTGGCGGGGGAAACACTTGAGGCACCGATCACTTATCCCGGTTACGAGCATGTGATCTGGAAGGCAAAGATCGAGCGGATCCTGCCGCAAACCCTGTTCTCTTTCCGCTGGCATCCGTTTGCAGTAGAGAAGGGTGTCGATTACGACAAAGAAACACCCACCTTGGTGGAGTTCACGATTGAAGACCGTTCGCCGGGCATTTTGCTGCGGGTAGTCGAGTCCGGGTTTGACGCCGTACCCGAAGCTCGACGGCAAAAAGCGTTCAAGATGAATTCCCGAGGCTGGGATGAACAGATGGGCAACATCGAAAACTACCTGAGCCAGGCCCGTCAGGCCTGAAGAGCGGCAGCCTTGGCTGCCGCCCATCCACCCTTAGAAGTCCACCGTTGCCGAAAACTTCGCCACGCGCGGGTCGCCTTGGCTCAGGAAGCCACCCTGGGCCGATTCCCAGTACTTCTCGTTAGCGACGTTTTCGACCGTTGCACCCAGGGTGACGTCACGCTGGGCGACCTTGAAGTTGTAGCGTGCGCCCACGTCGAAACGGTTCCACGTCGGTAGGCTCAGGTTGTTGGCCGCGTCGGCATACTGGCCGCCGGTACGCAGCATGCGTCCGTTGAGCGTCACGCCTTGCAGGCCCGGCACATCCCAGTCCACCCCGGCATTGAGCTGGAAGGAGGGCACGCCGATGGCGCGGTTGCCGTCGTTGGCGCCGTTCTGGGTGTCCTTGAGTTCGGTCTTCATCACGGTCACACCGCCGAGCAAACGCAGGCCGCTGACCGGTTCGCCGAAGACGTTGAACTCCACGCCCTTGTTTATCTGCTGACCTTCACGCACATAGCGCGCGGTGTTGGCGTCGATCACTTCGGTGTAGCCGGCGCCGGGCTGTTCGATACGGTACACACCCAGCGTCGCGCCGTAGGTGCCCATGTCCACTTTCACGCCGGCTTCGATCTGCTTGGAACGTGCCGGCGCATAGGCCTGGCCGCCGCCGATGACTGTGCGGGTGCCCGAGTTGATCGGCGAAGTGGGGCCCTGGGCCAGCCCTTCGATGCGGTTCGCATACAGGGACACATGTTCCCACGGCTTGAACACAAGGCCATAGACCGGCGTGGTGATCGACTCGTCATAGTTGGCCGTACGGGTGCCACTCATGTAGTTGTAGCCCTGCACCACCATCTGCTGGCGGCGGGCGCCAACGGTGACCAGCAGGCGGTCATCGAACAAGCCCAGCGTGTCGGACACCGCCAGGCTGCGCACGAAGGTCTTGCCGGTGATGGTCGGGTCGCTGAAGTCGGTACCCGGCGTATTGCGCGGGTTGTTCAAGGCCGGTGGCGCACCGGTCACCGGGTTGTAGATATTGGTCGCGGTGCGTCCACTGGCGAACACATAAGCATTGCGCCCCTGGGTCCAGATGCCCGCCAGGCCGACATTCAGGCGATGGCTGACCTGCCCGGTCTGGAACTTGCCGTTCAGACCGCCCATCACGCTGCTGTTGTCTTCTTCGTGGGCAATGGTCGAGCCGCTGGCCTGGGCATTGCCGAAATTGTCGGTCAGGGTCACCGACGAGTAACGGCCCATTTCGCGGGTATGCTTGGCGCCGGCCGCCGCGTAAGCGGTCCAGTTGTCGTTCAGGTCGTACTCGGCGCGGAGCATGCCCAGTGTGTCTTCCAGGCTGGTACTGCTCCAGCTCGGCGCGTAATTGGTATCGGCTGATGGCGCATCCGGTACGTGGGTGGCGGTACCGAGGAAGACGGAGTTGCGTCCGCCGTTGATACGCTGCTTCTGATACACAAAGTCACTGGACAGGCGCAACGCATCGCCACGGTAGTCCAGGCCGACTGCGAACAGCTTCGAACGCTGGCTCTCGTCATCGATGCCGGTATCGCCTTCGCGCTGGGAAATGTTCACCCGTGCGCCAAACCGATTGTCCTCACCGAAGCGCTGACCAAGGTCCAGGTGCTCGCCTACCCGGCCATCGCTGCTGATGTCGGTGCTGAAACGACGCAATGGCACATCGTCAGCGCGTTTGGCTTGCAGGTTCACACCACCGCCAATGCCCGAGCCGGTGGGGGTGACGCCGTTGATGAAAGCGTTCGGGCCCTTGAACACCTCGACCCGCTCCAGTGCGTCAGTGGAGATGATCTGACGCGGCAGGATGCCGTACAGGCCGTTAAAGGAAATGTCGTCGCCGTTCAGTGGCAGGCCGCGAATCATGAAGGTCTGGGCCTGGTTGGCGAAGCCCGACGCCTGGCGTACGGACGAGTCGTTGAGCAGCACATCGCCGACGGTTTCGGCTTGCTGGTCGCGAATCAGTTTTTCGGTATAGGAGGACATGCTGAACGGCACATCCATGATGTCCTGATTGCCCAGCACGCCCAATTGCGCACCGCGTGCCACCTGACCGCCGGCGTATACCGGGGGCAGGGCATTGGGCGTAGGGGCTTCGGCGTTGATGCTGGTGGCGCCCAATTCCAGGGTGTTGCCATCCTGACGGTTGTTCGCATCCTGCGCAGTGGTGGGGCTTGCGGCGTGAGCGGCAACGCTCAGGGAGCAGCAAAGGGCGAGCAGAGTCGGGCGAAACGGCACATCGAATGGGCTACGGGCGAACATGGTCGATCCTGTGGGAAAAAGGGCAACAAATGTTGCGCGTCCTCACTGCGCGGATACGACTCCGATGCAAATGATAGTAATTATTATTAACGCCCTGCAACAATTATTTGTCTTGACGGTCTGCGTGCGCGTATTGCCGAGTAGAATCTCGTCCTGAAAGCGATTCCTGAGGTGCGGTACGGTGGATTTACAGCAGGGTTTTGTCCTGACCCGGCATTGGCGCGATACCCCGGCGGGCACGGAGGTCAGTTTCTGGCTGGCCACCGACCAAGGGCCAAGGTGCATCCGCCTACCCGTACAAACCTCGGTGGTGTTCATTCCCGAAGCCCATCGCAAACCGCTGGGTTGGCTGCTCAAGGACGAACGCGACATCGAACTGCGCCCCCTGCAGTTGTGCGACTTCCATCACCGCCCGGTGCTGGGCCTCTACGCCCGCCAACATCGCCAGCTCATGGACGTGGAAAAACGCCTGCGCGCCGCCGGTGTCGACGTCTACGAAGGCGACGTGCGTCCGCCCGAGCGCTACATGATGGAACGCTTCATCACCGCCCCCGTGTGGTTTGGCGGCACACCTGCTGCCGACGGCGTGTTGCTGGAGGCGCAGATGAAACCAGCGCCCGACTACCGCCCCTCGCTCAAGCTGGTGTCCCTCGACATCGAAACCACCGCCAAGGGGGAGTTGTATTCCATCGCCCTCGAAGGTTGCGGCGAGCGTCAGGTATACATGCTCGGGCCGCCGAACAAGGCCGATGCCGTCGACTTCAAGCTCGACTACTGCGACACCCGCGCCCAACTGCTCGAACGTCTCAACCAATGGATCGCCACGCATGACCCCGATGCAATCATCGGCTGGAATCTGGTGCAGTTCGACCTGCGGGTGCTCCACGAACATGCCCAGCGTCTCAACGTGCCGCTGCTGCTCGGGCGCGGCGCCGAGCCGATGGCCTGGCGTGAGCATGGCAGCCGCAACCATTATTTCGCCGCGGCGGCGGGGCGCTTGATCATCGACGGTATCGAGGCCTTGCGCTCGGCCACCTGGAGCTTCGAATCCTTCAGCCTCGAAAACGTCGCGCAAACCCTGCTGGGCGAAGGCAAGGACATCTCCACACCGTACCAACGCATGGACGAAATCAATCGCATGTTCGCCGAGGACAAGCCGGCCCTGGCGCGCTACAACCTCAAGGACTGCGAGCTGGTCACGCGCATCTTCGAAAAGACCGAGTTGCTCACGTTCTTGCTCGAACGTGCCAGCGTCACCGGGTTGCCGGCCGACCGCAGCGGTGGCTCCGTCGCCGCGTTCACCCACCTGTACATGCCGCTGATGCACCGCCAGGGCTTCGTCGCGCCGAACCTCGGAGACAAACCGCCCCAGGCCAGCCCCGGCGGATTTGTCATGGACTCGCGTCCCGGCCTGTACGAGTCGGTGCTGGTGCTGGATTACAAAAGCCTCTACCCCTCGATCATCCGCAGCTTCTTGATTGATCCGGTCGGCCTGATCGAAGGCCTCAAGCACCCCGACGACGCAGAGTCGGTGGAAGGCTTTCGCGGCGCGCGCTTCTCCCGTACCCGGCATTGTCTGCCGTCCATCGTTGCGCGGGTTGCCGAAGGCCGCGAAATGGCCAAGCGCGACCACAACGCGCCGTTGTCCCAGGCGTTGAAGATCATCATGAACGCCTTCTACGGCGTACTCGGTTCCAGCGGCTGCCGTTTCTTCGACACACGGTTGGCCTCGTCGATCACCATGCGCGGCCACCAGATCATGCGCCAGACCCGCCAGTTGGTCGAAGCCCAAGGCTATGAAGTGATCTACGGCGACACCGACTCCACCTTCGTCTGGCTCGGCAGTGCTCATTCCCAGGAAGACGCCAATCGCATCGGTCAGGGCCTGGTGCAACACGTCAACGACTGGTGGCGCGAACACCTGCAACGTGATTTCGGCCTGCAAAGCGCCCTGGAGCTGCAATACGAAACCCACTTCACGCGCTTCCTGATGCCGACCATCCGCGGTGCCGAGGAGGGCAGCAAAAAGCGTTATGCCGGCCTGGTAGTGCGCAGCGATGGCCGTGAAGACATGGTCTACAAAGGCCTGGAAACCGTACGCAGCGACTGGTCGCCTCTGGCCCGGCAATTCCAGCAGGAGCTGTATCAGCGCATCTTTCATCGCCAGCCCCACCAGGACTACGTGCGTGACTACGTGCGGCGCACCCTCAGTGGTGAATTCGACGAGCTGTTGATCTACCGCAAACGCCTGCGCCGCCAACTGGACGACTACGAGCGCAACGTCCCGCCCCATGTGCGCGCGGCGCGCCTGGCCGACGACTACAACGACCGCCTGGGCCGGCCACGCCAATACCAGCGTGGCGGCTGGATCAGTTACGTGATGACCGTCAACGGTCCGGAACCGTTGGAAGTGCGCCAGGCGCCGATCGACTACGACCACTACGTCACCCGCCAATTGCAGCCGGTGGCCGATGCGATTCTGCCTTTCGTGAATGACGACTTCAGCACGCTGGTCGGTGGGCAAATGGGCCTGTTCTGAAACGGCTTGCCAGCACCGGCCAAGAGCCTGCACTCTAGGCCACTGACGACCCTCAGACGGCGCAGCCTCCATGACCCAGATCACCCTGACCGGCACCACGGTCGAACTCCTGCCCCTGCAACGGGAACACGCCACCGCCTTGCTCGACGCCGCCGCCGATGGCCAACTGTGGAACCTCAAGGTCACCAACGTACCGGGCCCGGACACCGTCGATCAATACATCGATACCGCCCTGGCCGGACGCGACGCCGGCACGGTGATCCCGTTCACCATCGTGCGCCGCGACACCGGCCAGGTGGTCGGCAGCACGCGGTTCTGGAAGGTCGACCGGGTCAATCGCAAGCTGGAAATCGGCCATACCTGGCTGGCGGCATCCACGCAGAAATCCTCGATCAACACCGAAGCCAAGCTCCTGCTGCTGACCCATGCCTTCGAAGTACTCGACTGCGTGCGCGTGCAATTCACCACCGACGAACT
Organism: Pseudomonas sp. SDO524_S393; assembly: GCF_054071875.1. NCBI lineage: Bacteria > Pseudomonadati > Pseudomonadota > Gammaproteobacteria > Pseudomonadales > Pseudomonadaceae > Pseudomonas > Pseudomonas sp. SDO524_S393. The sequence continues at coordinate 10,413 of NZ_JBSVVZ010000008.1, forward strand.
CAACGAAAAATCCCGCGCCGCGATCCTGCGCCTCGGCGCCGTGCAGGAAGGCATTGTGCGCCACGAACGCATCATGCCCGATGGCCGCAAGCGCAACTCGGTGCGCTTCAGCATCATCGATTCGGAATGGCCGCAGGTGAAGGCCCACTTGCAGGCCAAACTGCAACGCTAGGAGGAAGTGCCCATGTACACGCTCTATGGCATCGACGAGTCTGGCTCCTGCATGATCGAAATCGCCCTGCAGCGTTGCGGGGTGCCGTGGCGGAGGGTCGACGCCAGCTCCTGGGTCACGGGGGAGGGCAGTGACGAACTCGCCCGCATCAACCCGCTCAAACAGGTGCCGACGCTGGTCACGCCCAATGGCCAGGTGCTGACTGAAAGCGCGGCGATTCTGATTCATCTGGGCCTGGAATACCCGTCTTCCGAACTGCTGGCCGGCAACCGCGCGCAGATCCTGCGCGGCCTGGTGTACATCGCCGCCAATTGCTATTCGGCCATCGGCATCATCGACTACCCGCAGCGCTGGTTGGGCAATGTCAATGAGACGGTGCAGACGCAACTGGTCACCGGCACGCGGCGCTATCTGCACCAAGCCTGGGTGGTTTTCGCCGACCAGTTTGCCGAGCAGCTGTTTGCCCCCGGTGGAGCGCCGAATGCCCTGGGCATCATGGCGGCGGCGGTGTCGCGCTGGGATGAGGCGCGGGACGCCTTGAACGGCCTGGCGCCCGGCTTTGCCCAGAGCCTGGCGCAAGTGGACGCCGATGCCCTGGTGGCCCCCGTGTTTGCGCGGCATTGGCCGGAATGGAAGGTCTCATGATGTTTCCGCAATCAGAAGAAACAATGACCCGTGAACCCTGGCAACCCCTTGCGCAGCGGGCGTCCTGACCTACGCTTTCTTAAAGTGGTGTAGGAATCATCCTTGAATTTGACTGTCGCAGACATGAAACTCAAGAACCCTGCACGGAATTCAAAGGAGGTGTGCATGCTCATCCGGTCGCTGACCCTGGCTACCTTGATGGCTTTTACGGGGCCGCTGTTGGCCGCGGATGATATCAACCCGCTCAAGCAGGATTTGGGCAAAGCCCGGCCGCTGGTGGTGGTGGAGCTTGATTCCGGTAACGACACCCTGGCGACCCTCAAGAAACAGCTCGACGAGCCTGCCAACAAACAATCCTTTGAAGAACGCAGCATGGTGTTCTACACCGTGAAGTTCGGCAGCATCGGTGCCGAGGGCGAGAAGTTCGCCAAGGACCCCAAAGACAGCAAGAAACTCACCCCTCCGGAAACCAACGCACTGATCCGCGCCCTCAAGCTGGGAGCCGGCAGCGGGACCAAAGTGATCCTGGTGGGCAAGGACGGCGAGAAGAAGGTCGAGAAGACCGTGCCGCCGGATACCCTCGACCTCAAGGCCTTTTTCAGCGCCATCGACCAGATGCCCCAGGCTGAAAAAGACCTGGCCGCGCCGGCCGAACCTGAACCCGCCGCAGCGGCTCCTGCGCCGGCCAAGGGCGCCAAAGCAGGCAAACACCCGACCAAGCCAGCCCCCCAACAACTCGACGACTGAACCACGCTTTTTCATGGTGAACGGGCTTGTCGAATCGTCGCACCGCCCGCGCGGGTCTGCGCAGCAGACCCAAACCCGGACAACGCGCTACACCTGAAAGAACGCGCTGGTTCGAATGGGGCCGCTTCGCAGCCCGGCGCAGGGCAAGCCTGCTCACCACAAGGCCAGTGGCGCTGATTTCTTATTGGATGAGCGAGCTTTTTGTGGTGAGCGGGCTTGTCGAATCGTCGCACCGCCCGCGCTGGTCTGCGCAGCAGACCCAAACCCGGACAACGCGGTACACCTGAAAGAACGCGGTGGTTCGAATGGGGGCCGCCGGCGCAGGGCAAGCCTGCTCACTACAAGGTCGGTGGCGTTCAGCGAGTATCAGCGCGGTTCCTGGGGTTTTTTATGTACTGGAAACGGAAAATAGAAAAACCGCAGAAACGCCACCCGCTTGATCACTTCCCCGATCAACAACGGCACCACCACCGCCACCACCAGACCGACACAGGCCGCCAGGAACGCATGCAGGCCCAGACGCCCCATCAGGTCGAAGGTCTTGTGCTGGATCTCACCGTGGAAAATCAGCAGGATCAGCGTCGACTGGCCGATATAGGTCATCGCCCGGGTGACCAGCGCCGACACCATCAGTACCCGTGCCAGCGCCCAGCACGCGTACACGCCAATCACCGCCAGCAGGCTGGTCCACAACCAGTGATCATAGCGACGCTGCGCCAGGTCCATGGTGTCCCAGGTCGGAATGAACACCGCCGCAAACGCCAGCACCGCGATCACCAGCATCAGCCATGAACCCGGATGGGTGCGCAACCAGTCGCGCAACAGGTAGCCAACGATGAAATAGGTGCTGCTGATCAGCGTGATATCCAGGCTGAACGGCAACCCCGGCAGCACCCAGGTGTGCTCACCGAACGTCACCGGCAGTTGCCAGAACATCGGCAGCACCCAGATCCCGACCAGCAGTTGCACGCCCACCACCAGCAGGCTGGCCCATAGCGGCAGCTTCAGGCGCTGGATCAACCGCAGCATCACCCAACTCAACAGAATCGCCACCCAGAAGTGCGGCAGGAACCACATGGCCTGCCACGGGATGGTGTCCACCGAGGCATACAACACGCCACCGATGTCGGGCAACAAAGGCTGGCCGCGCAGGATGGCGCGCACGGTCACGTACAGCAACATGGTGAAGAAAAACGGCTTGAGCAGACCATCGGCCTTGCGTATCGCCATTTCCACGAACGGTTGCTCGGGCTTGAAGAACACCCCGGACAAAAAGAAAAACAACGGCAGGATGAACGACGCCAGAATCGGGTACATCAGGTCCGGGGACGTGGCGACGAACCAACTGTGGGCATACACGATCACCAGGATGCCGATGCCTTTGGCGATATCCATTTGAATCCAGCGATTTTTCACCTGACCTCTCCCAAACGATCATTCAAGCCTTGCGCCAGGGTTTCAGCCACAGGCCCATCCCCAGCAACACGACGGCGCCGGCCAGGGTGCTCAGACCCAGTTGCAGCCACACGCCTTCAATTCGAAACAACACCCAAGCCGCCAGGCCCATCAGCAATGCGCTGAGCAGCCATTGCCGCGCCCAGGGCAGGGCGTCCAGCAAGGCCTGGCGCTGCATCAGCAACAGCGCGGTGCAGATCACTCCCGCCAGCGCCGCCAGCGGGATACCGGCCAGGCCAAACACAAAGGGCAGGGCGCCGAGCAACAGCACGTTGACCAGGCTGCCCAGCAACTCGCAGCGCAGCGGCTGGCGCGTATCCCCGGCGGCGTAGGCGTAGCGCGCGAGCAAGGCGTTCCACGCGCCGAACACCAGCGGCACGGCAAACCACGCCAGCAGCAGCGGCAGCGGCGAGTCCGCCGATTGCTTGGGCAGCAGCAAGGCCACCAGGCTCGGTGCCGCCGCCACCAGGCCGACGCCGGCGGGCAGGGTCAGCACGCTGGCGGTTTCCAGGCCGCGTTTGAGCAGGGCCAGGCGCTCATCGCCCTGGCGTCGGCTCATCATGCCCAGCAACACCTGGTTGAGGCTCATCAGGGCAATCAGCGGCAGGTTCATCAACTTGCGCGCCAGGTTCACCCAGGTCACCGCGCCTTCCCCCAGCAGCGAGGCCACCAACCGCTCGATAAGGGCCAGGCCCTGGCTGGCGCCGTTGCTCAGCAAGAGCGGCCCGATACGCTGACCCAGCTCCCGCAACGGTGCGAATGTCCATTGCCAGTGCCACGGGCGCCAGCCCTGGCGCCACACCGACGGCAGCAGCGCCAGCGGCATCAACAGGCTGCCGGCCAGGCAGGCCAGGGCGAGTGCATGGGGCTGCGTGGCGGTGCCGGCCAGGGCGAGGTAAGTCACCGGCGGCAGGTTGAACAGCAGCGAGCCCAGGCCCGCCAGCACAAAGCGCTCGCTGGCCTGCAACGGGATACTGAACAGTGCATGCAACATCAGGCCAGGCACGCACCAGGCCACGATCTGCAAGTTACTGCCGGCCAGTTCCGTGGCGCTGGCCGCGAGACCGGGGCCGAGCACCTGCACCAGCCAGGGCGCGAGCAGCGTCAGCAGCCCACTGGTCAGCAGGGCGATCAGCAACAATGTCGGGAACAATACCGCCAGCCAGCCCAGGCGCTCGCCGTCCTTGCGTTCCAGGTACAGCGGCAGCGCGGCGGCGCTCAGTACACCGCCGGCCAGGGACATGCGCAATGCTTCGGGCAGGAACAACGCAATCAGGAATGCATCACTGCGCTCGCCCGCCCCCCACGCGGCCACCAGCAACCATTCACGCGCGAACCCCAGGCACAGGCTCAGCAGGGTCGCCACGGTCAGCCAGGCGGCGGAACTGAGCATGGTCAGGGCCGCACGCCATTAACCAGCGGCTTGCGATACACCACGGTCTTGACCTGCGGCAGGCGCGCCGCAAACAGCCGGCGTGCCTCCAGCACATTGATCCCCACCATCATCCAGAACAGCGCCACCATCACCACGGCAAAACTGAAGTAGTGATCGAACAGGCCGCTGACCAGCGCCGCAAGAATCCCGGCGGTACTGCCCAGCCACAAGGCGTTGTCCTTGGTCAGGCGGATCGGGCCTTTTTCCGGACGCGCCTCGCGCCACCAGCGCACGGTCACCGCGACGAACAGCAACATGCCGACGATGCCGGTCTTGTAGATGAAGTTCAGCCACAGGTTGGAAATGCCCAGCAAGTGCGTGCCCGGCACCGGCGGGTCGACCTTGAAGCCGATGCCGAACGGGTAGGCCGCCACGGCCTGCGGGAACATGCGGTATTCATCGAAGCGCACTTCGGTACTGGCGTTGCTCGACGAAAAGATCGTCGCCAGACGCTCCTGCAACGGCGGGTACGCCATCACCAGCGCCACGGTCAGCGCGGCGCCGATCATCAGCAGGCGACCGGTATAAGGCACGCGGCGCGTGGCCAGCCAGATCAGCACCAACGCCAGGCTGACCATCGCCCCCCGGCTGCTCGCCAGCAGCAACGCCGCCGCCCCCAGGCACGCCACACCCAGGCCCAGCGCGCGTTTCCAGCCCTGTTCGGTCATGCCGAAACAGAACGCCAGCGGCAGCAGCAAAGCCATGATCCCGCCGATGGCGTTCGGGTGCATCCACGGCGAGCCCATGCGCGACGACATCGCTTCCAGGCCGAATTTGAGCATGTCGAAGTTGCCGTAGTTGAGCAGTGCCAGCACCGGCGCGATACCGGCGCCGGAGCGAGTGCGCACGAACACGGCGATCGACAGCACCAGCATCGCCAGGCTGCCCAGCAGCAGCGCGATCACCAGGGATTCGCGGTGCCTGCGCTCCTCCAGCAGTTTGGCGCAGAGGAACACCGACGACAGGCTCAGCAACCAGCGCAGCCAGTTGGCCACGCCGCTGGTCTCGGCTTGAATGGTGACCTGCCCGACAATGAACGGGAACACGCTGAACAGCATCAGCCACAGCAGCATCTGGTCGGTGGGGCGACGGGTAAGGCTCGGCGTGTCGGGCAGGCGTGCGAGGAAGTTGTGCCACAACACCGCGCCCCAGGTCAGGGCCAGGATGGCTTCGCTGACGGTACTGCGGATCCCCAGGTTGATGGTCGAGTACGGCATGAACGTGGCGACCAGCGCAAACAGCAACAGGCCCCAGAGCGGAAAGCGCAGGATGGTCACCGCGGCCGCCAGGCCAATCACCGCCAGAAATGCCTTGGCCGGTGACAACGCCAGCGCGAGCGCGCCGAACAGCAGGCCGAACAGGATTGCGACGAGGCTTGCCAGGGATAGTCTCACTTCAGTTCCTCGATCAATTCGGCCAGACGCTGGCGATAAGCGTGCGGGTTGTAGCGTTCGGCCCACTGCCGGCGTTGTTCGGGCGACGTCTCATCGGCGTGCTCGGCCAGGCCGAGCATCAGTTGCACCAGCGCCGGGCCATCGGTGGGCGAAAAACGCGGTGCCGAGGGCGGGGTGATTTCATCCAGCGAAGTGCCGCTGGCCACGGCCACGGGCGTGCCCACGCTCAATGCCTCGATCACCGGCAAGCCGAAGCCCTCGGCATAGGACGGCTGCCACAGCCGCGAAGCCTGTCGATACAGCGCATGCAACTCGGCGTCCGACACACCGCTCAACGCGCGAATCCCCGGCAGTGCGCGCTGGGCCTCGGGCAAGTGGTCCAGGCTACCGACCATCACCAGTTCCGGCACCGCAGGCGACTGTCGGCGTGCCTGCTGCCAGGCGTCGACGAAGAACGGCACGTTCTTGCGCAGCTCACGGGTGCCCACCAGCAACCAGTAATGCGGCGGCAGTTGGCGTGCAGTCAGGTCCGCGGCCAGCTCGACAAACCCGTCGACCTGGTTGGGCAGCACGCGCACCTTGCCCGCCGCCTTGGGAAACAGCCGCACGGTTTCATCGGCGCTGTACTGCGACGGCGTCCATACGCGGTCGGCACTGTGCACCGCGTAGGCAATCGACAGGCGATCACTGGTCTTGTAGATCAGCGCCTTCAAACGGTTGGCGTGGTAGTTGTTCAAGGTGATCTGAAACAGGTCATGCAACAGCACCACCGTACGCAAGCCTTTCGGCTTGGGCGGCAACGGCAGGCCCATGTTGAAGGTGCTGATGTACAGATCGATCTGGTGTTCGCGCAAGGCGCGGGGCAAAAAACCGGCTTCGAAACGCAGGCGGTTCTGCGGCTGGTGCATGGCCGTCTTGGCACAGCCCCAGTCCGGGCAGTGGGCGTGCAAACGGGTTTCATCGCCCAGCGGCGCCACGGTAAAACGCTGCAGTTCGACGTCGGGCAACGTGTGCAAGGCCGCTTCCAGCGCATACACCTGGCGGCTGATGCCCGATTGCGGCGAAGTGCCGACGGCGCGGTAGTCCAGGCCTATACGCATGCGGGCTCCTTGTGATTGAGCGGGGAAAGGCTGGCGTACACCTGTTCCAACTGGCTGGCGGCGACACTCCAGTCATGGGCGCGGCGCACATAAGCGCGGCCCGCTTCACCCATGGGCGCGGCGGCGTCGGGGAACTGCAACAGGCGCACCACCGCATCCGCGAGGCTGGCGGCAGTCTGGCCGCCGAGATAGTCCAGGCCTTCCACCAGGTCCAGGCCTGACACGCCTTGTGCGGTGCTGGCTAATGGCAGGCCGGCGGCCAGGGCTTCGAGTACCTTGAGCTTGGAACCGCCACCGTGGCGCAGCGGCGCCAGGAACACCGAACTGCTCGATTGCAGGTTCAACAGGTTCGGCACAAAGCCTTGCCATTCGATGCGCGGGTCCTGCCAGCGCTCACGCCAGCTGTCCGGCATGCCGAAGCCACACACGCTCATGCGCGCTTCCGGGCAGCGCTCCCAGACCTTGGGCAGGATCTCGTCCAGCGCCCATTCGATGGCGTCCACATTGGGCGCGTATTCGTAATTGCCGAGGAACAGCACGCGCCGCGTCGACGGGTCCGGACGCGCGCCGGCGAAGTGTGCGCAGTCCACGCCATTGACCACCACCGGCACCGGTTTGCCGGCGATGTTCTCCAGGGTTTGCGCATCGGCTTCGGTCACCGCCACCACCTGCGCAGCCTGGCGCATCACGCGGCGCTCCCAACGTTGGTAGCGCCATTGATCGTAGCGAATGAACGGCAGCGCCCACCCTGGCAAGCGGTCGTAGGTGGCGGCGCCGAGGGATGATTCGACGTTGTGCTCGGTCAGCACAAAGGGCTGGGATTTGTCCGCCAACGTTTTCTCGTACGGCTGGAAGCTATAGGTGTGTTCGATCTGCACCACGTCCCACGGCTCGTTGAGCAACCGAGTGAAGCGGTCTTCCAATGCCGCCGACAGGCCGTTCACGCTGGCCAGCAGCGGATAGGGCGCAAACAGCCCGGCCAGCACGGTCTTGACGCTGCGCAAGGGCCGGCGCGGCAGGACGATCAATTGTTCGAGAAACGCCTCCAGCACCTGGCGGTCGGCGGGGGACACCGGGTGTTTGTCATGCAGCAGCAACGTGATCCGGTGCCCACGCGCCGCCAGGCTGCGCAGCAGATGAAACTGGCGCGTCTTGCCGCCGCTGGTGGCGGGCCAGGGCGAATAGGGCAGGATCCATAAAATGCGCATGGCTGGCTCTAATCCCATAACAGAATTTGCAGGTTCGACTTGACCGGCACGGTCAGGCCGTTGGCGCCGCTTACCGGGGTTTGCGTACCTCGCAATGGGTCGTACAGGGTCGCGCTGGCCAGGTTCGGCAAGTGCGCGTTACCGCCCTGGGCGGACCAGAAGAACCACAGCTTGCGCCCGTCGGCGCGGGTCCAGCCGATGCTGAACAGGCCGTCGGGCAGTTGGTCGGCGGTGGGCGGGTCGCCGGGGATGAGCTTGGGCCCGCTCACGTCGAGAAAGTTTTTCAGCGCGGTGTAGACCGGCTTGGGGTTGGTGTCGATGTCCAGTAAACCGTAGGAGCGGTCACGCACGCTGGCCCGCAGGTCGAGGTCGCTCAGGGTGAACAGGAAAATCCGGTCGTAATCCAGTGCACTCATCAACGCCAGGCGCCGCACCACGTAATCGGCCTGGGATTGGGGGCTGATCAGGTCCTGGGCGTCTTTGGGCCCCTTGTAGGTGGACCAGCCCCACTCGGTGCTCCACAGGGTCTGCACGCCGCCGCTGCGCAGGGCCTGGTTGAGCTGGGTGGCTTTGTCGATAAAGTCCAGGTTGGCCGGGTCGTTGCCTTCGGGCAACTGGGTGTAGGGGTGGTAGGACACGATGGTGTTCAGGCTGGCGACACCCAGCGCGCCGAGGGCACTGAACATGGTCTGGCCGTTGGGCATCTCGCTGAAGAACGCCATGCCGGCGGCCACCACCGGTTTGTTCGGGTCCACCACCCGCAGGGCGGCGGCGCTCAGGGTCAGCAACTGCGCATAGCCTGCCGGGTCCGCCGCCGGGCGCCAGAAGCCCAGCAAATTCGGTTCGTTCCACACCTGCCACGCATCGACGCTGGGGTAACGCTGGGACAACAGCGCGATGCGGTTGGCGAACACGTTCGGGTCTTTGGGCGGGTACTGGTCGGGGTACATCGACAGCGGCGGGGCGCTGGTGATGAAGCGCGCCGAGCCCACCAGGTAAAACACCGATTTGAGCTGGTTCTGTTGCAGCTTGCCCACCAGTTCATCGAGGGTGGCGAGCTTGTACTGGTTCTGCGCGGTTTCCAGCTGGTCCCAGTGCAGATCCAGGCGCACCCACTCCAGGCCCAGGGCCTTGAGGCGGTCGATCTGCTTCTGATAACGCTCGGGGCTGAACCACAGGAACTGCGCATTCACCCCCAGGAAATCCTTCCACACCACTTCCTTGTTGCCCTTGAGCACATGGCTTTGGGCGTCGGCCTGACGGCCCCACAAAAAGGCCGTCAGCCCCAGTGCGGCGACCACGGCCAGGGTGGCCAGCCAGGTGCGTTTAGCGGCCATAAGGCGCCCCCTCGATGGCGTCGCCAAACAGCTTGGCAAATTTTGCCGCGGTCAGTGGCCACAGGCGTTCGCGGCCAATCTCGCCGGCACGTTCGGCCCAGTCCCGGGCCAGCAGCGGCGTGCGCGCCAGGCGCAGTAGTTGCTCGCCCAGGGCGCTTACGTTGCCTTCGGGGTAGATGGCGCCGTTGCCGCTGGCGACTTCCTCGGCAAAGGCGCGTGCATCGGAAGTGATTGCGCCGCGCCCGCAGGCCGTAGCCCAGGACAACGCGCCGCTGGTGCCGCGCTGGCGCCCCAGCAGGCCGAGTTTTTTCGATTCGCGATACGGCAGCACCATTACATGGTGGGCCTGGATCGTCTGGGCAATCTCCTCGGCGGGCAGGTTCAGTCGCCAGTCGATGGCGTCGGCCAGGCCGAGTTCGGCGATCTGTTTGTTCAACTGGTCCAGGTAGTTGCCGCCTGCGCCAAAGGCCATTTCCGCAGCGGTGCCACCGGCCAGGGTCAGGCGCACACGGTCACGCAATTCGGGGGCTTGTCGAAACACATCGGCCAGTGCCTGCACCAAGTCTTCGATGCCTTTGCCGCGGTAGATAAAACCGAAATACAACACGCGCAGGGTGTCGAGCGACGGCAGCGGTGCCGGCGCAATCGCCAGGTTGGCGTGGTTGATGACCGCCACTTTGCCCGCCGGCAATTGCATGCGTTGGCTCAGGCAGTCGGCGCCCAGGCGGGTCAGGGTGACCAGCCGGGTCAGGCCCTGGGCAACCTGACGCTCTTCGCGCAGGGTCAGGGGATCGGCCAGCACCACCGCCGCTTGCGGCAGCGGGCTGGGCAAACGGTCCAGCAGGTTCAGCGGAAAGGGCAGTTGCTCGCGCCGCCACACGATCCGCTCGGGATCATGCACGGTGGCGGTCAGCGGCAGTTGCGGGTAGGCCTTGCGCAGTTCGCGCAAGGCCAGGAACTCGCCGAGGCGCCCGCCGCCCAGCTCGGCGTGGACCAGGTCCACACCCTGCCAGTCGAAGGCCGCCACGGCTTGGCGGATTGCCGCACTGTTCGGCGACACACCGCTCAACGGGGTCAACACCGTGACGCCCAACTGCTCCAAGGCCGTCTTGAAATGGTTCGCGTAGTCGGCGATCCCGTTTTTTTCCGGCGGCAAGGGAGCGAGCAGGGCGATACGCATCAGAACGCCCCCCGGTAGTGGGCGATGGTGCGCAGCACCTTGGCCGGTACCTCGAACTTGCGGCGGTTGATAATGATGCCATCCACTTTGCCGAACGCCGTATTGAGGATCGACAACGCATGTTCCACCACCGGCACCGTGCTTTTCTGGGCCTCCACCACCAGCGCGATCAGGTCGGCACGGCGCAGGTTGATAAAGGCATCGCGGTTGTCCAGCAGCGCCGAAGCGTCCAGCAGCACGACTTCACCCGGTGCCGGTGAGTCGGCCCCGCCGATGCGCACCGAAATCCCGTTCTCTTGCAGCAACTGGCGCAGCTGTTCCACCACGAAGGTCACGCCTTCGCCGTGGCGCGCCGAAGTCAGCCCCAGGGTCAGGCCCTGTTCGGCGATCCGGTCGAGCTGCAACAAACCATACAGCCGATAGATGCTGGCGTTGAACGCGTTGGTGCTCTGCGCGGTGCTGGTGTCCAGCTCCGGCAGGGTGGTCCACAGCGGCAGGCCGAACTTGCGCTCCACCAGGCCACCGTCGTGAATACGCTGGTCGAGCAGGTAGCACAGGTAGATCACCAGCAACCCGACGACGATCGCAAACGGGATCGCCAGCACCAGCATCACCAGGGTTTTCGGGAAGATGCGGCCCGGGTTCAGGGTGGCTTCCTCGATCACCGCAATGTTGCTGATCTGGCTGTTGTCCAGCTCACGGTCGATGCGCGATTTTTCCAGGTTATCCACATACAGCGCGTAGTTGCGCTCGGTGGCGCCCAGCTCGCGGGAGAGACGGGTCAGCTCAGGCTCGATCTCCAGGGCTTCCTTGCGTTGAGCCTCCAGGTTGACCAGTTGCTTTTGCTGTTGCACCAGTTGGGTACGCAGCGCCAGGTTGTTGCTGGACTCATCCAGCAGCACCCGCTGCAAGTGGATTTCCAGGGTGTTCGGCGCACGGTTTTCCGAACTCTGCACGGTGTTGCTTTCACTGGCGACCTGGGCCCGCATCGCCTGGATCGACGCGTCCAGGGCTTTGACCGGCGGCGCATTGTCGGTGTAGGTGCGCATCATGTCGGCCTTTTCCAGCAGCTTCTGGTTGAGCAGGCGACGCAAGTCCTGCTGCTGCGGGTTCAGGGCGATCTGGCGAACCGTGGTCACTTCCTTGGGCTGGCCCTTGAGTTGCTCACGGGTGCTGGCGATGGCGCTGTCGGACGAGGCGATCAACCGCGTAGTGTTGAAGGTTTCGCCGCGCAGCACGTTGATGCGCTCGGACAAGTCTTCCAGGCGGTCGGTGATGCTCGCCGCGCCGATCTGGTTCAAGTGCGTGAGGATCTGCTGCTTGTAGCTCTGGATCTCGGTTGCGCTGTTGGCCACCTGGCCTTCATAGAACGCGTACAGGCTCTTGCGGCCCAGGGCCTGGGTGCGCTCGTTGACGTAGGTGTCCACCCAGTGCTTGACCACCGCCTGGGCAATCTCCGGGTCGCCCCAGTGGAAGCTGATGTCCATCACCGTGGAGCCGGCGGCATGGCTCACTTCGAAGTTTTTCTCCAGGCTCGCCGCGAGGCGTTCCACCGGCGTGGTCTTCTCGACGATGCCCACGGTTTCCAGCACCACGCGCACGCCATCGAACACCGCACCCACGCCGCTCTTGACGTAGTACTTGGTGCGCTTCCAGAAGCCTTCCGGCGGTGGCGCGTTTTCGATGACCTCCAGGTAGTGCTCGGCCACCGCGCGCACGATGGGGCGCCCGGTCAGCAGGCGTTCCTCGTCGACAATCGGGTCACGCTGGGTGCTGGGCATCACCAGCGCCTGGCGGTTGCTGATCTCGATGGGCAGGGTCGAATCCCGCCCCGGCTTGACCAGCAGGCGCGCCGTGGACTCGTACTTGGCCGGCAGCAGGAAGGCCCCCAGCAGGATGATCACCAGCGCGGCGATGGCGGCCAGCCTGAACTCATGCCGGAAGATGAAGAACAAGCGCAGAAGATCACGAAAAGAACGGATCTCGATCATGGGATGTCGCTCCTTTAGTTATTGCCGCCGCTGGTTCGGGTGTAGTTGTAGCCCACCCCAATGGACTTGGTGAACGGGATCAATTGGTTCAAGTAGGTATCCACTCCCTGGATGCGCTCGCCCACGTTGGATTTGGGCACGAACACCACGTCGCCCCGTTGCAGTCGAACCGGTTTGCGCCCATTGGGACCGGGTTTGAGGTACTGGCTGAAATCGAGGAAGTACGCGTGATACGCGCCTTGTGCATCTTCACGCAGCAGCGCGACCATGCTGGCATTGCCCGACGGGTTCACGCCGCCGGCGCCGATGATGGCTTGCTCCAGGGTGCTGGCCAGGCCGATCTGCACCGCCGTCGGGTTGTTCACCGCGCCGCCGACGATCACCGAGTTGGCCGGTGCCTGGTTGATGTTCACCGTCACCCGGGGTTCGCGATACACCGGCGCGAGCTTGTTGCTCAGTTCGGTGGCCAGCTCCGAGGGCTGACGCCCCGCGACCTGGATCGGCCCCAGGAACGGGTAGTTGATCTTGCCGTCGGCCTGCACGGTATACAGCGTCAGCTCGTAGATGGTGCTGACGTTGAACGCCGAGAGGGTCGGCATCTCGCCGGCGTCGCGCACAATGCGCAACTGATCGCCGACGCGGATGCGTTCCACCGCCGGCGGCAGTTGGGCAAGCTGATCGAGGGCGCGCTTGCCGTCTTCGACGGTCTTGTCGTCCGGCGGGACGATGCGCGCGGGTGTATTGCAGGCAGCCAGGGCCATCATGGCCAGGACGAGCACGGTTCGTTTCATCAAATGGGACTTCCTGTTGGTCATGATGCTCACCTCCAATAACCGGGGAACATGCTGATGCGCCGTTTGAGGGCGAGGGGGAGGCGGCGCTCCAGATGGCCCAGCCGGTAGCCGAGCAGCTTGAACGCGCTGCGCACCAGGACTTCGGGTACGCGGTGCAATGCACCGGCTGCGCGCAATGCCGCCAGCTCAGCCAGTACATAGCGTTTACCTTCACCGCCGGCATCGCCAAATGCCTGGCGGATCCACGGTTCGCGACCGTAGAACACGCCAATGTCGAAGTAGCGGTGAAATTCATCCATGAGTCGGTAATCGTGGGAGTGATACACCAGCGCCGAGGCGGCGTAGCGCACCTTGTAGCCTTCCAGCAGCATGCGCGCCGCGACGTAGGCGTCTTCGCTGCCGATCACGTCGGCGGGAAAACCGCCGACCGATTGCAGGGCGCTGCGCCGGTACACCGAGAACGAGTCGGAACTGAAGCACGTCTTGATGCCCAGCTCCGGCGCATCGGCCAGGCTCTTGCTGCGGCTCTGGGCCGGGTAGTTGAAATGCCGCGACTGCGCGCCCAGCACCCCGGCACCGGGATGCGGCAATTGCCGACCGTAGGCCACGCCGTTGTGCGGGTCCTGCTGCAATTCGTCGAGCAGGTTGGCGAAGGTGTCGGGGGCGGCGGGGATGGCGTCCTGGGTCATGACGATCAGCGCGTCGCCATTCACCTGTTCGCTGGCCCAGCGCCGTGTGCCGCCGTGATTGAAGTCGCGGGCGTCGATCACTTCGACCCGGGCGCCGAAGTCGCGAAAACGCGCCACGGTGTCATCGCTGGAGGCGCTGTCCACCACCAGCATTTCGTCCGGTTGCAGGGTCTGCATTTTCAGCGCCGGCAGCAGTCGCGCCAGGTGGCTGGAGGCGTTGCGGGTCGGGATGATCAGTGACGTGCGCATGTCATTTTTTCACTTCAGCGGGCGCCCGCCCGTAGATGTCATCAAAGCGCACGATGTCGTCTTCGCCCAGGTACTCGCCGCTCTGCACCTCGATCATCACCAGGTCGATGATGCCGGGGTTGGTCAGCCGGTGTTTGTGCCCGGCGGGAATGTAGGTGGACTCGTTGGCGTTGATCAGGAATTCGCGCTCGCCATTGGTGATCTGCGCCGCGCCGCTGACCACCACCCAGTGTTCGCTGCGGTGGTGGTGCATCTGCAACGACAGCGACGCCTGGGGCTTGACCACGATGCGCTTGATCTTGAACCGGCTGCTTTCCTCCAGCACGGTGTAGGTGCCCCAGGGCCGGGTGACCGTGCGGTGCAGGCTGTACGCCGGGTGGTTCTGGCGCTTGAGTTCGGCAACGATGTAACGCACATCCTGACTGCGGTGCGCATCGGCGATCAGCAGGGCGTCGGGAGTGTCGACGATGATCAGGTCGCGTACGCCCACCGCGCCGAGGACGCGCTTGGGCGAGTCGATGTAGCAGTTGTGCACGTCATGCAGAATCGCTTCGCCATTGACCTGGTTGCCATGGGCGTCGCTGGGCGTGAGCTGGCGCAGGGCTTCCCACGACCCGATATCGCTCCAGCCGATGTCGCAGGGCACCACGGCCACTTGCCGGGATTTTTCCATCAGGGCCACGTCGATGGACACATCCGGCGCGCTGCCGAACGCTTCGGAATCCAGCTCGCGCTGGCGCGAAGTCTTGTTTTGCAGGCTCTGGCTGTGTTCCAGCGCGGCCTGGGCGGCGGCCAGCACGTCGGGCGCATGGGTGCCGAGTTCCTCCACCAGGGTGCTGGCCTTGAAGCAGAACATCCCGGCGTTCCACAGGTGCTTGCCGCCGTCCAGATAGGCCTGGGCCGTGGCCAGGTCGGGCTTCTCGACGAAGCGCTTGACCCGGTTGCCATGACTCAGCTTTTCACCTTGTTCGATATAGCCGAAGCCGGTTTCCGGATGGTCAGGCTGGATGCCGAACGTCACCAGGTAGCCCGCTTCGGCCAGGTCACGGGCCTCGTTGACCGCCTGTGCGAACGCCACTTCGTTGAGGATCAGATGGTCGGCCGGCATCACCAGCAACTGGGCGTCGCCGCCGAAATGCTCCTGCACGTGCAACGCCGCCACCGCGATCGCTGCTGCGGTGTTGCGGCCAAACGGCTCAAGCAGCAAGTCCAGAGGCAGGTGCCCCTTGTTCACGCCACGGTAATCGTCGAGGGTGCGAAACAACAGGTCGCGGTTGGTCACCGTCAGCACGCTTTCCACGCCGGGCAGTTTGGCGGCGCGCTGGAAGGTCTTTTGCAGCAGGCTCTGGCCGTCGCGCATGCGCATGAAGGGCTTGGGCATGTTCTGCCGGGACACCGGCCACAACCGCGTGCCCGAACCACCGGAAATGATGCAGGGAATTAATCCGTTGAGTGTATTCATCAATAGACTTCCTTGGTGGAAAGGACGGCCGGGACCGTCATGAAGACGATGTACAAGTCAAACCACACCGACCACTTGGAGATGTATTCCAGGTCGTACTCGACACGTTTCTGAATTTTGAACAGGGTGTCGGTTTCACCCCGGTAGCCGTTGATCTGCGCCCAGCCGGTGATCCCCGGCTTGACCCGGTGCCGCGAGCTGTATTCGCTCACGGCCACTTCGAACGGAATGCCCGCGGCCTTGGTCGCGGTGGCATGCGGGCGCGGGCCGACCATCGACATGTTGCCCAGCAGTACATTGAACAGCTGCGGCAACTCGTCGATGCTGGTCTTGCGGATGATCCGCCCCACACGGGTGATGCGCGGGTCCTCGCGGGTGGTCTGGCGTTCGGCGGTGAAGTCGCTCTGGTCGGTGAACATCGAGCGGAACTTGAACACGCGGATCTCGTTGTCGTTATAGCCGAAGCGGTTCTGACGAAACAGGATCGGGCCCCTGGAGTCGAGTTTGATCGCGAGCGCCGTCACCAGCATGATCGGTGACAGCGCCACCAACGCCAGGCTCGCCAGCAGCAAATCTTCGCAGCGCTTGATCACCGGCGACCAACCGCGCAGCGGCAATTGCGAGGTGTTGAACATCAGGATGCCGCCCACGTCGGTGATGCGGCTGTGGCCGTAGCGCAGGGCCGCCATGTCGGGCACCAGCATCACGTTCACCGACATCTGCCGCAGGCGGTTGACCAGGCCGTGGATGCGTTGTTCGGCCGCCCAGGGCAGGGTGATCATCACCTGGTTGACCTGTTCGGCGCGGATCAGTTTTTCCAGGTCGCGGGTATTGCCCAGCAGGGGCAGGTTGCTCAGTTCCTTGGGGATGCGCTCGGTGCGGTCGTCGATAAACCCGATCAGGCCGGAGCGGATATCGCCGTTGCGTTGCAGGTGATCGGCGACGTGCACGGCGGTGTCGGTGAAGCCCAGGATCACCGTGCGTTGCAGGTACATGCCCTGGCGCATCAGCCGCCGGTACAGGCGCAGCATGAGCAGGCGTTCAAGGCAGAACAGCGCCAGGCTGGCGACGTACCACACCACCAGGTTGCGCGGGTTCACTTGCGGGAACATCTGCAGGATCTGGTACATGAACAGCAGGATGCAAAACGCCGCGGACCAGGCCTTGAGCTTGGTGCGCAGGCGCAGCCGATTGCTGAACAGCTCTTCGGAATAGATCCCCAGCGCCTGAAACAGAATGATGGTCAGGACCGCGAAAAACAGCAGCAGGCCCAGGAAATGGTTGCGCATTTCCGGCGCCATCGGGTCGGGGTAAAACACCAGGATCAGCGCGGGCAGAACGGCAGTCAGACCATGGATCAATTTGACGAACACAACAAAGAATTCAACGAAACCGGCACGCGTCAAAAACAGGCTGTCGACTGACGACTTCTCTCGCATAAAAACATCCCTCATTGCACTCCAGACTTCTGCGTTCGGCTGTGGGTTCAATAAAGCAGCGCGCTGCGTTAGTGAGGGCAAGTCGAACTACGGCTTCTCTGGGTAAAACGCAATTACCTATCCATTTGAAGGAAATTTGCGGGGGTAGTGGCTTAAGGAGTGTTCCTTTTTAGTTGCTTAGTCAATGAATTGACGATGATGCGGAGGTGGCATGCTAGACACGTTAATCAGTCTTTTTTGTGGCATTTTATTGACTTTCCTTGTCCGGACACTCGGTGTTTGGGCGTGTTTTTGAGTGTAGGAACAAATGTGAGAATTTTCCTGTTCGAAAGGAAAACCTTTTTTGCGGAGAGGTAGGAAAGGGGGACAAATAAAGTAAGAGAAGTGTGACGAAGTGCCCGTTATACAAGGCTTTCGGTCGAAAGGTAGTTGCCTTGCAAGGCTAGACGAAATAGTGAGTTTCGCACGGCAAGTTACGCAACTTCATGCAGGTGATGGGGAAAATTCTCGCACGTCGGTCGCCACCAGCCATGGAGAGCCCATGGCTGGCGTCAATGGCATCAGCCAAGCCTGGCCGCTGCACGGGCGACGATTTCACCGCGTACCCGGCGCGATTCCGCGGTGCGCTTTCTTGCTTCTTCCAATATATGGGCTGGGGCGGTGTCCGGGCTGCCCGCGTTGAACGGCGGCGCCGGCGCGTATTCCATCTGCAACTGCACCAGTTGCGCCGCCGCTTCGCTGTACAGCTCCGAGGCGAGGGTGAGGGCGAAGTCGATGCCGGCGGTGATGCCGCCGCCGGTCAACAGATTGCCGTCACGCACCACCCGCGCCTGTACCGGGATGGCACCCAGCGGGGCCAGCAGGTCGTGGTAGGCCCAGTGGGTGGTGGCTTTGCGGCCACGCAACAGGCCCGCCGCGCCGAGCACCAGCGCGCCGGTGCACACCGACGTCACGTAGCGCGCGGTCTGGGCCTGATCCTTGAGAAAGTCCAGGGTCTGCGGGTCTTCCATCAACGCGCCGACGCCGGCACCACCGGGCACACAGATCACGTCCAGCCTCGGGCAATCGGCATAGCTCACGCTCGGGGTGAACACCAGCCCGTTGCTGGAGGTGACCGGCGCCAGGTCTTTCCACACCAGGTGAAGCTTCACGTCCGGCAGCGTGCCCATCACGTCGTACGGGCCGGTGAGGTCCAGTTGCTGGATGCCGGGGAACAAGAGAAAGCCGATCTGCACAGTCATGGTTGGGTCTCCGATAAAAGGGTGGACGGGTCTACTCTAGAAGCCTAGGCTTTGGCGTGTACGCCATTGAACCCACAAATCACGCCAAACATGCCTAGAATCATCCACATACTCGCGTTTGACCATGCCCAGGTGCTCGACGTGACCGGGCCGTTGCAAGTGTTTGCCTCGGCCAACGACCTGGCTCGCCAGCGTGGCTTGCCGCTGCCTTATGCCGCTTCCGTGATTGCCGCCCAGGCGGAGCCGGTGAAAACCTCCGCGGGCCTGGCGCTGCTGGCCGAGCCTTTGCCTGCCGTGGACGAACCTTGCGACACCCTGGTGATCGCCGGCGGCTGGGGCGTGTACGGTGCCGCCGAAGACGCGGACCTGGTGGCCTGGGTGCGCGAAAAGTCCCGTCACACCCGGCGCACGGCCTCGGTGTGTACCGGCGCGTTTCTGCTGGCCGCCAGCGGCTTGCTGGATGGTCGTCGCGTGGCCACCCACTGGACCCGCTGTGAAGAACTGGCGCGCAAGTTCCCGTCGCTGACGGTGGAAGCCAACCCGATTTTCATCCAGCAGGGCGCGGTGTGGACCTCCGCCGGTGTGACCGCCGGCATCGACTTGTGCCTGGCCATGGTGGAGGAGGATTTGGGCCGCGCCGTGGCCCTGGAAGTGGCGCGCCATTTGGTGGTGTTTCTTAAGCGTCCCGGGGGGCAATCGCAATTCAGCGTCACCTTGTCCCTGCAAAAGAGTGACAGCCGTTTCGCCGAACTTCACGCCTGGATCGCAGACAACCTCACCCTCGATTTGACCATCGCCACCCTCGCGGCCCAGGCCGGCATGAGCGAGCGCAGCTTCGTGCGCCATTACCGCGCCGAGACCGGCCAGACCCCCGCGCGGGCGGTGGAACTGATTCGCGTCGAAAGCGCGCGTCGGCAACTGGCCGACAGTGTCACGCCGATCAAACGCATCGCCGTGCAGTGTGGCTTCGGCTGTGAAGAAACCCTGCGCCGCAGTTTTCTGAGGGCCTTGTCGGTTACGCCCCAGGCTTACCGCGAGCGCTTTTCGCCGGCCTAGGCGAGCAATTCGAGCAGGGCGTCCAGCGTGGCCTGCGGCGCTTCCTGGGGAATATTGTGGCCCACGCCCGGCAAGACCCGGCGGCGGTAAAACCCGCTGAAGTGCGGGGTGTCATCGTCCACTGCCGGCGGCGGACCCACGCCGTCGTCGGCACCGCACAACGAAATGCTCGGCACCGAAATCGCCGGTTGCAGCGCCAGGGCCTGTTCGATGTGTTCCAGGGCAGGGTCGCCGGGGGCATACATGAAGCGGTGGCGATAGGAGTGAATCACCACCTCGACGAAGTCCGGGTTATCGAACGACGGCGCGGTCTGGCCATACAGGCCGGGCCCCTCGGCCCAGGTCGGCGACCAGAGTTTCCACAGCAGCTCACAGAACGCGCGGCGGTTGGCAGTCAGGCCATCGACGCCCCGCTGGGTGTGGAAGTAGAACTGGTACCACAACCGGTGCTCCTTCTCCGGCGCCCGAGGCTTGAGCGACTGGGCGATGTTCTGGATGTTGTAGCCATCCCCGGTGACCAACCCGCGCACCCGCTCAGGCCACAGCGCCGCGACGATACACGCGGCGCGTCCGCCCCAGTCGTAACCGGCGAGGGTCGCCCGGGCTATCGACAAGGCATCCATGAACTCCAGCAAGTCCTTGGCCAGTGCCGCCTGCTGGCCGGAGCGCAGCACCTGATCATGGATAAACCGCGTCGGTCCGTAGCCGCGCAGGTACGGCACCAGCACCCGATAACCACGCTCGGCCAGGCGCGGGGCGATTTCGTCATAACCGCGCGGGTCATAGGGAAAGCCATGCAACAGGATCACCGGCTCGCCCTCGACGGGGCCATGGGCTTCATACGCCACTTCGAGCATGGACGTGCGCACGTACAACAGCGGAGCGATAGGGGTCATGGTGGACGCTTTTCGGTTGGTCAGGGGTGCAGACACTCTAGCCCATGGCCGTGACGGCACGGGGTGCAAATGAAGGCAGTGGGTTTACTTGTCTAGGCGCTGTACGAAAAGCCTTGATACTCGATGATGC
This sequence comes from Pseudomonas sp. SDO524_S393, assembly GCF_054071875.1. Taxonomy (NCBI): domain Bacteria; kingdom Pseudomonadati; phylum Pseudomonadota; class Gammaproteobacteria; order Pseudomonadales; family Pseudomonadaceae; genus Pseudomonas; species Pseudomonas sp. SDO524_S393. The sequence continues at coordinate 31,033 of NZ_JBSVVZ010000008.1, forward strand.
TGCGTTGAAAACAGCCTGACCTTCGTCTCAAGACTTTTCATGCAGACCCTAGGGCTGCCAGGTCGTCTTCTCCCCACTGAGCTTGCGGTCCAGAAACGTCGCCGCGCTGATCAATGCCAGATGGCTCAATGCTTGTGGCGTGTTGCCCAGGTGGCGGGCCTGGCTGTCGAATTCTTCGGCATATAAACCCAGGGGGTTGGCGTAGCGCAGCAGTTGTTCGAATTCCAGATGGGCTTTTTCCACTTGCCCGGCGCGGGCCAGGCATTCGACGTACCAGAAGGAGCAGGCGGTGAACGCACCTTCGGTGCCTTGCAGGCCGTCGATCTGCGTGTCGTCGTTGCGGTAGCGGTAGACCATGCCGTCGCGCACCAGGCTTTTCTGAATCGCTTCCAGGGTCGAGAGCCAGCGTGGGTCGGTGGCCGCGACGAAGCGCACCAGCGGCATCAGCAGCATCGAACCGTCCAGGGCGGTGCTGCCGATATGCTGCACGAAGTGCCCGCGTTCTTCGTTCCAGAAGTTGCTCCAGATGTCGGCATAGATCGCCTGGCGCGTCTGGTCCCAGCGCGCGAACGGCGCCGGCAGCGAGCGTTTGGAGGCCAGGCGGATCGCCCGGTCCAGGGCCACCCAGCACATCAGCCGCGAATGCAGGAAGTGATGTTGCTCACCGCGCATTTCCCAGATGCCCACGTCCTCGCGGTTCCAGATCTCACAGACTTGGTCGGCTACTTCCACGGTGTGTTTCCAGCCTTCGTGGGAAATCGCTTCACCGTATTTGTTCACCAGGTAGACGGCGTCCATCAGCTCGCCGTAGATGTCCAGCTGGATCTGATCCACCGCTTCATTGCCGATGCGCACCGGCTTGGCGCCGCCATGGCCGGTCAGATGGTCCAGCGCACTTTCGGGCAGCTCCTGGCGGCCATCGATGCCGTACAGGATGTTGATCTTGGTCGGTTGGCCGCAGCAATCGCTGACCCGGCCCCTGAGCCAGCGCATGTAGTCGTTGGCTTCGTCGACGAAGCCCAGGCGCATGAAGGCATACACCGTGAACGACGCGTCGCGGATCCAGGTGTAGCGATAGTCCCAGTTGCGCTCGCCGCCGGGCGCTTCCGGCAGGCCGAAGGTGGCCGCGGCGATGATGGCGCCGTGTTTGCGCGAGGTCAGAAGTTTCAGGGTCAGGGCCGAGCGGTTGACCATTTCGCGCCAGCGTCCGCGGTAATTCGACTGGGCGATCCAGCCGCGCCAGAACTTCAGGGTATGGGCCAGCGCCAGGTCGGTGCAGCCGCTGTCGACCCGCTCGTCGTCCTGGCCGCCCAGTACGAACTCGGCGTCTTCATCCTGCTTGAGGGTGAACGTGGCCACCGCCGCGTCATCCTCGATATGCAGCGGGTGGCTACCGGACAAGCGCACGCCGGGCTGGCCCTCGGCACTGAAACACACGGTGCCGTTGTCGACGGTGGCGTGGGTCGCCGTGCGTGCATAGTCATGGCGTACGGCGCAGCGCAGGTGGAGGCTGGCCGTGCCGCTGACCACGCGCACGCGGCGAATCAGCAAGGGCAGGTCATCGATTTCTTCGCTGATGGTCAGCAGGTCGGTGATCTCCACCACGGCGGCGTCACTGAGCCAGCGGGTTTGCAGCACGTTGGTGTCGGGCAGGTAGATCTGCTCGCGACGGGCGTTGGGCAGGTCGGGGGCGAGTTGGAAGATGCCGGCGTCGGGAGTGTCCAGCAATGAACAGAAGATCGACGGGCTGTCGAATTCCGGCCAGCAGAAAAAGTCGATGCTGCCCTTGTCATTCACCAGCGCCGCACTGCGCATATCGCCGATGATGCCGTGGGCATCGATGGCGCTTTGGGGTTCGTTCCTGAAATCAACCATTGCCGCGAAACTCCGGATAAAGGCTCATGCCGCCATCGATGAACAGGGTGCTGCCGACCACGTAGTCGGAGGCATCGCTGGCCAGCCACACCACGGCGTTGGCCACATCCTCCACGTCGCCCACGCGACCGTAGGGGATCAACTTCAACAGTTGCCGCTCGGCTGCGCCTTCGGTGGCGGCGCGGTTGATCGCCGTACGAATCGCCCCCGGCGCAATGCCGTTGATACGGATGCGGTGTTCGCTGACTTCCTGGGCGAGGGTGCGCATCAGCATGTCCACGCCGCCTTTGGACGCGGCGTAGTTCACATGCCCGGCCCAGGGAATGACCTGGTGCACCGAGCTCATGTGGATGATTTTGCCGGCGGCCCGTGACACGCCGTCCCGCAGTCCCTGGCGCTGGAAGATACGCACGGCGGCGCGGGCACACAGGAACTGGCCCGTGAGGTTGACGCCGATCACTTGGTTCCAGTCCTCGAGTGTCATGTCGACCACGGCGGCGTCCCGTTGCATGCCCGAGTTGGCGACCAGGATATCCAGGTGGCCGAAGGCATCCAGGGTCTGTGCAAACAGGCGCTCCACCTCGGCTTCTTTCGACACGTCGGCACCGAGGGCGATCGCCCGCCCGCCACCGGCGTTGATCTGTGCCGCAAGGGCCTCGGCCGGCGCCGCCTGGGCGTTGTAGTTCAGCACCACGGCCGCCCCGGCCTGCGCCAGGGCCTTGGCTGCGCCCGCGCCGATCCCGGAACTGGCGCCGGTCACCAGCGCCACTTGTTGCTCCAACGAAATGTGCATCGCCCACCCAGTCTTTGTCCGTGAGTTCAGTCAGCTGACTGATGAGGCGTGGCGGAAGTTCAGCGCTCGATGCGCCGAGCGGGTGCTGGCTGGAGCGGCGCGGGCGCGAAAAAGTAAAAATCTGTAAACCGATAAGCGGCAAAGTGATGGCTTCTAAATAACCAGAAGGTATTAAAAAGCCGTCTAAAGGCGTTTGACAGGATTTTTGGCCTCGTGTCTCATAAGCACACCACAACTCACTCCGCTGGTAGTTCAGAAGTCATCGCGGAATTACCTATAAGAGATGCCCATGTACCCATCGGCAGTTATAGGAGAACTACCCAGTCAGGGGGCACTACCGAGGCAACGCGGTGCCCCCAAGTTAGTGATCTTCGATTGCGACGGCGTGCTCGTTCAAAGTGAAGAAATCACACTGTCTGTGTTGATCTCCATGCTTAATGCAGTTGCAAGTACCCAGGCGCCCGCAAGTACGCCTTTACATCCAGACCCCTTTATCGAGCGATTCCGCGGACGGAGGATTGCCGAGTGTTTGAAAGAAGCCGAGCACATTTTGAATATTCGCTTGGATCAGCACTTTGAAGTTACTTATCGGCAACAGTCGCTGGACGCCTTGGCGCGCAACTTGAAAGCCACTGAGGGCATTCACGAAGTACTCGACAAGTTGCCGATGAATTATTGCGTGGCGTCCAGTGCACCGCGCGCAAAGATTGAACAGTGTTTGCAATTAACCGGGTTGTTTTCTTATTTCGAAGGCCGGGTATTCAGTTGTTATGAGTTGGGCCGCTGGAAACCCGATCCGTTGGTGTTTTTAACCGCCTGTGCGGCACATCAGGTGGATGTCGGTGATGCACTGGTCGTTGAAGACAGTGTGACCGGTATTCAAGCGGCAGTGGCCGCGGGCATTAAAGTTCTGGGTTTTGGACCACCGGATCGACATGCGTTATTGGCACGTGCAGGTGCAATGCCGTTCTCGGACATGCGTGAACTGCCAACACTTTTTTAAATTCAAAGTTTCACAGGGAAGGATGCATTGTGAACACAACAGGCTACATCGAACGGCTGAAGGTCAACGATCAACGCTCGCAAGTGTGGTGGGATTCATCGCCTGTCTTATATGCACCGTTCAAACAGTATTTGCTGGAGAAGTACCCGGCGGCCTGCGGCGCGATCGAGCAACTGATGCCGGATGATTTCTCGGAGCCCGGCCGCGGGTTCAGTGGCGTCACCACCAACCCGCGTCTGGTGACGGCGGCGATTCTTGAAAAGCCGGATTACTGGTCATCGCGCTTCAACCTGTCCGGGTTGTCGCCCAGGGAATTGCGCCGTGTCCTTTATAACGAAGTCATCGTCGAGGGGGCTGCCGCGCTCAAGTCACTCTGGGTGCACTCGGCGCAATCGGCCGGATGGATGTCGGCCCAGGTCGACCCGGTGGATGTGCGCAGCACGGAGCGCATGACGGCGCGTGGCCTGGAGTTGCGCCAGTTGGCGCCGAATGTGATGGTCAAGGTGCCGGGCAGCCTGGAAGGCTTGGCGACGGTCGAAGCCCTGGTGGCGCAAGGCTGCTCGGTCAACATCACGTTTTGCTTCACGGTTTCGCAGTTCCAGGCCGGCCTGCAGGCCATCGAGCGCGGCACGGTGACCGCCCGCGCCAACGGCATCGACACCCGCAGCTGCCGTCACGTGATCACCTTCATGATCGGCCGCTTCGCCAGCCAGCCCGAATTCACCCTGCAGGCCGTCGAGCGCGGCCTGACGCTGAGCCCGGAGGACCTGCGCTGGGCGGAACTGCTGATTTATGAGCAGGTACAGACCCTGGTCACGGCGTCGAAGCTGGCGGTGCAAACGCTGTTGTCGAGCATCAAGGTCGATGTCGACGCACGGGGCAACAAGTACGCCTGGCACCTGGAGAAAACCGGTCTGTCGGCGACCTGCTACACGCTGACGCCGGACGTGGTGGAGTTCCTGATCGAGCGCGAAAGCCACGGCAAGCCGGTCGGGCCGGTAGCGGAGCGGATCAAGCCGCCGCCGTCGACCTTTGCCAAGCTGGTGCGTATCCCGTACTTCGCCGAGGCGTACATGCCGGATGGCATCGAGCCTTACGACTTCGGCAACCAGGAGGCGTTTCTCAACGCCTGCAATGAAGCCAACAGCGCCCATCGCCGCCTGACGGACTATTGCGCGCGACTGTGCCCGCCCGCGAAGCCGTTCCGCCTGTCGATCAGCGCAATCATGGCCGCCGAATACGGGGTGGTGCTATGAACCGCATGGTGGGCTTGTGGGCGCACCCACGCTCGCGCTCCACGGTGCTGGAGCGGGTGTTTATCGAGCGCGGCGACTTCGAGGTATTCCACGAACCTTTTGCGCATATGGCGTTTTCGGCGGACTCGGCGATTCCGTCGGATGAATGGGACCCCGGTTTTCCCACCACGTATGCGGGTATCAAAGAGCATTTGTTACAGGCGAAAGAATCCAGGCACGTGTTTCATAAAGACATGTGTTACCACTGCCTGGATGATTTGAAAGTTGATCTGGCGTTTCTCGCGCAACAAGACAATATCTTTCTGATTCGCGAACCGGCCAGCAGCATTATTTCCCATTATCGGGTGCACCCCGATATGCCGATGGAAGCCATCGGGCATAAAGCCCTGTATGAGATTTTTTGCGTGGTCACCAAGTTGACCGGGAAAGTGCCTTATGTGATCAACGCCGATGATTTGGCGGCTGATCCGGAGCGGGTCATCCGGAAGTTATGTGACTACTTGAATATCCAATTTCTGCCCCACGCCATGACGTGGAAACGCGAATGCCCGGAACAATGGAAAACATGGCGCCGCTGGCATGAAGCGGCCGAACACAGTGAACGGATTGTTTCGCAGCCCATAACGTCCCTCGACAGGGATATCTTCAGCCAAGTGCCGAAGTTAAAAGCGATGTACGACTATCACCGCACGTTTTACGCGCGGATGAACGAATTTTGTCAATAGGGAGGGTGACATGAACACGTTGATTATTACTGGAGCGGCCAATGGTATCGGCCGCGCCACGCTGGAAAAAGCCATTCAACAGGGCTATTACGTGATTGCTGCGGATAAAGATGCCGAAGGCTTGCAGGCGCTGACGCTTATTTATGGGCCTGATGCACTGGAAGTTCACGTTGCCGACTTTGCGCAGGATGGCGTTATCAAAGGTTTTATTCCGGCGCTGTATGAACGCCATTCGACTATTTATGGGCTGATCAATAACGCGGGGATTTATCACGGTAAAAGTGTCTACGCCTACAGTGATGACGAAGTGGACGAAATCCTCAACGTCAACCTCAAGGCTCTGGTGTACCTGTCCAAGGATTTCGCCGAACGGGAAATGCGCCACGAAGCACCGCGCTGCATCGTCAATATCGCCTCGGTGGCCGGAGAGGTGGGGAGTTGCGATGCCCTTTACGGGGCGACCAAGGCCGCAGTGATCGGCCTGACCAAGGCCAACGCCTGGAATTTCGCGCCGTTCGTACGGGTGAACGCGGTGTCTCCGGCGTTGATTCATGACACTGCCATCTACGACACCATCCCCGAATACCGTCGTGTGGAATACGCACGCCAGGAAATCCTCAAGGACCCGATCCGGCCAGGCGGGGTGGCTGACGTCATCCTGCTGTTGGTCAGCGACGTGACCCGTCATATCACCGGCAAGGTCCTGCCGGTGGACAACGGAGCTTATCCACGATGAGCCCGTCGATGCCCAAGAAAAAGCTGCTGCTGGTGGGGGCGGGCAACCTGTGCCTGCAGATCCTCAAGATCCTGGCGCCCAGGAATGCCTTCGAATTCGTGGTGCTGGGGCGCAACGAAGAAGCGACCGTGCGGCTGTGCAACCTGGTGGCGCTGTCGTGTGCGCAACTGGGCCAATACATTGCGATCCAGCCGGTCATCGCCGACCTGACCGATGTCGACCGGGTCACGCGGGTGCTCAAGGAGCAGGCGCCGGACTTGATCGTGAACTGTGCGTCGTTGCAGTCATGGCGGGTCATCACCGGCTTGCCCAAATTGTCGTTCGAGCAACTGGACTCGGCGCAGTTCGGGCCCTGGTTGCCTATGCACCTGACCTTGATGCATCACTTGATGCAGGCGGTGCGGGCCTCGGGGATCGTGACCAGGACGGTCAATGCGGCGTTTCCCGACGCGGTCAATCCGATCCTGGCCCGGGTCGGGCTGGCGCCGGACCTGGGCGTGGGCAATGTGGCCAATCTGGTTCCCGCCACACGGCTCGCGATCGCGCGGTTGCACGGGTGTTCGCCCGCCGAGGTACAGGTGATGCTTTATGCCCAGCATTACTTCAGTCACTACGTGCCGCGCGGCGGCCTGCCGCCCCGCGCCAATTACCGCTTGTTGTACGAGGTTCAGGGACGCCAGCCGGTCGAGCGGCCGTCGGACGCGGCGATTTTCGCCACGGTGCAATCGGATTTTCGCCGCTTGGGCGGCATCGATGGGCAGTTCCTCACCGCCTGCTCGGCAGTCACCGTGATCGAAGGGTTGTTTTCACCGACGCCGGTGCTGGTGCATGCACCGGGACCACTGGGCCTGCCGGGAGGCTACCCGGTGTGGCTGCAGAACGGCCAGATCCGGGTGCAGTTTTCCGAGGACTGCCCGCAGGACGACGCGGTGCGCATCAACGCCATTTGCCAGAGCCAGGACGGTATCGACGAGATCCATTGCGATGGCTCCGTCACCTTCAACCCGCAGTGCATGGCCGTCATGCAGGCGATGCTGGGCTACGCCAAAAACACCATGTCGATCGAGCAGTCCGCCGACTTCGCCCGTGAGTTGGCGAGCAAGTACTTGTCCTTTAAAAATTCAACCTGGTAGGTGTGCGATGAATCCATTGTCAACGCGGGAACATGATGAAGTGGCCAGTTACTCGGCCCAATACTCGACGGATTTTGTCGCGCGCTGGGACGACCTGATCGACTGGGACAAAAGGAAGGCGGGCGAGAACGGCTTTTTTGAAACCCTGCTGCGCAAGCTCGGGGTGCAGTCGGTCATCGACGTATCGACGGGCAGTGGTTTTCACTCGGTGCAGTTCAAGAACGCCGGGTTCGAAGTGGTCGCCACCGATGGCAGCAGCACCATGCTGACCAAGGCGCGGGAGAACTTTCGCCGGCGCGACCTGACCATTCAATCCCATTACCGTGACTGGCTGGCCCTGGATCCGCTGGAGCTTGGGCGATTCGACGCGGTGGTGTGCCTGGGCAGTTCGCTGTGCCACGTGTTCGACGCCCACACCCGGATCCGGGTGCTGGAAAAGTTCAGGGCGCTGCTCAAGCCCGGTGGTGTGCTGATTGTCGACCAGCGCAATTTTTTCGCGATCCGTGCGGGGAATTTCCAGTCCAGCGGCAACTATTACTACTGCGGCACCACCGCTTCGGTGAGCCTGGGACGCGTCGATCAGCGGGTGTGCGAGTTCATCTACAGCTTCGATAACGCCGAGCGCTACACGCTCAAAGTCTATCCGTTGTTGCCGGGCGAACTGACCACCGAAATCCTCGCCAGCGGCTTCGCCGAACATGAAACCTACGGCGATTTCCAGCGCGATTACGACATGATGCACTGCGATTTTGTCATCCACACCGCGCGTGCCGTGTGAAGGAGCTGTGATGAGCACACTTGTACAAAGCAATACGCGGGCACTGGACAGCGTGGTACTGGCGGTGGTGCTGACGGGCTTCGTGGCGAGCACCTACGGGTTCGGGGTGTACCTGTTCGCCAACCTGGTGGTCGACATGCGCCGCGACATCGGGTTCGACTACACCACGGTGGGCCTGATCACCGGCGGGGCCCAGGTGGGCTTCCTGCTGTTTTCCTCGGTGACCAGTTACATCAGTCGTTTCGTCGAGGGCTGGAAAATCAGCCTGGTCTCTACGGTAATGACGTCCCTGGCGTTGCTGGGCTTGAGCGTGAGCGACAGCATCGTCTTGTCGGGTGCGTTGTTGATCCTGCTGGGCGGCTGTTCTGCCTCGGTGTACATCCCGCTGGCGGAAATCGTCACCAAGGGCTTCAGCCCGGGCAACCGTTCGCGGGTCATGGGGCTGATTTCCAGTGGCACCAGTTACGGCGTTTTCATCAACGGCTTGCTGGTGTCGTTTCTCACGCTGCATGGCGGTTGGCGTTCGATCTGGCTGACCGCCGGCCTGGTGTCGGTGGCCTTGTGCATCGTCGCCTGGTTTCTGTTGCGCGGCATGGGTGGGAGCCCGCAGGTGGGGTTCGCCGACCAGCGTTCGAAGACGCTCGACAGCGATAAACCCTGGCTCGGACGCTCGCTGTACCTGACCTGGGCGATTGCCTTTCTCAACGGCATGGCGCTGCTGCCGTTCCAGACGTACCTGGCGCCTTACTTGCGCGACGAGTTGAGTGTGTCGGTGGCGTCCACCGGGTTTATCTGGACGACCATCGGCGCGGTGGGCATGGCGTCCGGGTTTCTGGTGGGATGGATTGCCGACAAGGTAGGGGTCAGGGCGTCGCTGGCCATGTGTTTCCTCAGTGCGGGCCTGGCCAGCACGCTGGTGTTCAGCTTCAGCAGTGTGCCGGTGTTCTACGTGGCGGCGTTTCTCTTTGCGCTGGCGTTTTACCCGATCTTCGGCCTGGTCCCCAGTTATATCGGGCAGATCGTGCCGGTCAGCCGGCTGACCCAGGCCTTCGGCATCGCCAACGTGCTGATCGGCCTGGGTGGCGTGTGCGGCAACTTCCTGGGCGGGTTGTCCAAGGACCTGACGGGCTCGTTCTCGACGGTCTATTGGGTGGTGGCGTTGCTGCTCTTTGTGCAATGCGTGATGGTGTTCCTGTTGGGCAACCCGCGGCTGACCACAACAGAAGGTGAACGGGCATGAACGACGCTGCCGAGACATCCAGTCGAAACCTGCATGCCTACGCGTTCAGCCATCAGCGTGCGGCCCATTCGCCGATGAAGCAGCAGCCCATGGTCATCTGGATGACCGGAATCTCTGCCTCCGGAAAGTCGACCATTGCCGACGCGCTGGAAGTGACCTTGCAAGCCCAAGGGCGGGTGACCTGCATCATTGACGGCGATTCGGTGCGCGGCGGCCTGTGCCGGGACCTGGGTTTCACCGACGGTGACCGCGATGAAAATATCCGCCGGGTCGCGGAAGTCGCGCGTTTGATGCTCGAAGCCGGACTGATCGTGATCGTCGCGCTGATCTCGCCCTCATCGGCCAGCCGGCATTATGCGCGGTCGATCATCGGCAACGAGCATTTCGTCGAAGTGCACGTGGATGCGCCGCTGGCCACGGCGGAACAGCGCGACCCCAAGGGCCTGTACAAAAAGGCCCGGCTCGGGTTGATCAAGCACTTTACCGGCATCGATTCGGGCTACGACATCCCGGTGTTTCCCGAAGTGCACCTGAACACCCATTTGCTGACCGTCCAGCAGTCGGTCGAGGCGATTCTCCAACGGGTCGCCACAATGGGAGAGGCGGCGTGCCCGTTGGTCTCCCCGTCGGAGTGAGGCTGTCGTCCACGCCTGCAAACAAGGTAATCTGCGGCCTCGCGCAATTACCGGGTGATCTCAGGGAGCGGGCATGACGCATTTCACGGGCACGGCAAAATCGATCCGCCTGATTGGCGGGTCGCGGGTGTTGGACTTTATCAATACCACCAACGGTCGGCGCCCGGGCACTTCGCTCATGGTCAAGGAAGAACGGCTCACCAGTGCACAGTTCTTCTTTGAGTGGGCCCTGCATGCGTCGCTGGTGTCCGCCGAAGAGTTCGAACTCTACAAGCCCATGGTGTTCGAGGTGCCCATTTCGTATCAGCCGGACCTGAACGCGATCATCGAATTCAGGGAGTGCCTGTACAGCGTGTTCTACAAGTTGTCCCAGCACCAGGTGGCTGCCGATGAAGCGCTGGAGCAGATCAACCTGGCGTTTCAACGCGGCGTCGTGTGGCGGGTGTTGGGTTCGGTGGACGGTTTGCCCGCCTGGCACTGGAAGATTTGCAGCTCGGCACAGGAACTGACAACCATGCTGATCGGCCGCCTGGCCATCGAAGCCACGCAATTGCTGGTGTCCCGTGACCTTCAGACCCTGCGCTGCTGCACCGCCACCGATTGCGATTGGATATTTCTCGATATCTCCAAGAACAAACAGCGCAAATGGTGCCAGATGAGCGTGTGCGGCAGCCGGGAAAAACTCAGCCGGCTGAAGCAGGCATCGGGCACGGCCTGAGCTGGGGTTATCGGTCGAGCGTGGCAATGATGCCGTAGGCGAAGCGTTTCAATACGGCGCTCTGCTGGCCGCCATCGTCGTCGAGGCTGAGCCATTGGGTCTGGTTGAACAGCATCCCGATCACCGCGTCTGCGGCCATGGGCAGCAGCATCGGAGGGGAAGGGGGCGCCTTGATCAAGTCCTTGATGATGTCCGAGAGAATCTGGATGTATTCGCGCTTCAGGCCATTGAAGTCGTCGGCTTGCTGGCGGGTCAGGTTGATCTGCTCGCGCGACAGCAGGTAGGTACGGCTCGCCGAATGCTCCCGGAAGGTCATGAACGTGTCGACGAAGCAGTCCAGCCGGTCGTCAGCCTGGGCCTTGCGGCGCAGGTTCAGGCGTGTGAAGTGAAGTAGCTCGCTGATGGCGTCTTCCATGAGTTCGTACAACAGCGACTGCTTGCTCTCGATGTGGTGATACAGCGAGCCCGGCTTGATGCCGACATACTCCGCCAGGTCCCGCAAGCCGATGGCCTGGAAACCGCGTAGGGCGAACAGCTCGCACGCCCCATCGAGGATGCGGTCACGCGGGCTCTTCGGCTCGGAAATGGTCATGGCGTTTCTCTCATGGCGAAGCGTTCGGGGTGCAGCGCTGACTCAATCATTCATGGGACCCACCGTGGCGTGTGCGCTACCCATCGAGGCTAGCGCACGCGACGTGCATCAGAACACCAGTACCAACGTCGTGTAGGCATTCACGGAACTGTCCCTGCGTGGCGCGAACGTCGGGTTGTCGGTGTGGATCAAAGCGGTTTGCAGATAGATCCCGCGGCTCACCCGGTAGGCATAGGACACCGAAATGTTCGTCGAGGCATCCGCATAATCCAGGCCTGCGTCCCCGGCGTTGCGTCGTGCGTAGCGGCTATATTCGTTTTTTGACGCGCCAATGGCAAACAAGTCGTAGGGCCGGGACTCAAACGGCCCCAGGTTATACAGCGAACCGCCGAACGCCCCGGGCAGATAATTGACGTTGTCCCGGCCTTCGTTGATATAGGCGTTCACATACCAGCCTTTGTACGGCAGCGATGAGCTGGGTTGGGTCAATTGCAGGTCGCCCACGATGTAGGCGCCGTGGTTGGTGGTTTTCTCGCCCGGCTCGTCCAGTCGGGCGTATTGCGAGTTGTTGTACACGACGCCGCCGCGCAGCCAGATTTTCTTCTGGTCGGGCCCGGCCTCGACGCGGTACCCGACTTCGTCGATCACCACCGCCCGGGCATCTTTGGTATTGAAGCGCAGGCCGGACCGATTGTCGTCGGCGTCGGGAAACAGGCCGGCAGGGCTGATGCTGCGGGCCACGCCAATGTGATTGTAAAAACGCTTGTCTTCGGAGTAGAGGCGAATGTCCAGCGCCGGAGAGGGCTTGAAGCCCTGGGCACCGGTTTGCGCCAGAAGTCCGCTGCTTGGGCCCAGCGTCGAGGCGGCGATGTTATTGCCCAACAGCGTGCCGTAGAACTGGCCCGCCAGGCTGAAATAACCAACCTGCACGATCACCCGATCATCGTAGAAAGGCACGCGCGCGGACAATTGGCTGATGAATCCCTCGCGCAACCCGTCGCCACGAAAGCTGCTGTAGGCGAACGATCCCCCCAGGGTGAACAGCGACCCTGCGGGAAGCCCGTACCGTCCCAGGTCGTGGTTGATCAGCAGGCTGCCGGTCGAGGTGGACGAGGGCCGTTGGCCGCTGTACACCTGGGTTTCGCGGTCGTGGCTTTTGAGGTCGTAGGTCAGGCCCGTGGTCAGGATGAGCTGCGCGTTCCACCCCGAGTTGAACAGGGTTTCGCGAAACCCGCCCAGTTCCGGGGCAATCGATTCGCAGTTGGACGGGAAGGGCGACTCGGACCCCCGGTAGTTGTATTGATCGTATTTCGCACAGTTGGGCGCCGCCGGGGCTGCCACCTCCTCAGCGCGAACGGTCTGCCCGAGCAGCAACAGCGCTGTCAGGGACGCCAGAAGGGTGCGCGAGCCCGGCGTGAACCCGCCCTTGAGCGCGTCAGGTTGTTGCTGTGAGACGAAGGATGAATGCGCGATGAGGTCGTTCATCTGATTTCCTTTATTTTTGTTTGAAGTGGAAAGTGGGCAAGTGCGTTGATCGTGTTATTGCGCTTCGCCTGGGACCGCAGCGGTCACGACGATTTCTACCTTGATCTCCGGCATTGCCAGCCGCGCCTCTACCGTGGCCCGTGGCGGTGCATGGCCGGCTGATACCCATTCGTCCCAGGCGGCGTTCATCTCTGCGAAGTCGGTGATGTCGGCCAGGAAGATCTCGGCCCTCAGCACCTGGGTCTTGTCCGTGCCCGCGCGGGCCAGCAGGGTGTCGATGGCCTGCAACACCTGGGTTGTCTGGCCACGTACATCGGCACTCATGTCGGAGGGAATCTGGCCGGCCAGGTAGGCGACGCCGTTGTGCACAGCAACCTGGGAAATACGTGGGCCAACATCGAAGCGTTGAAGGTAAGTCATAGCGGTTCTCTCGGTGAATAAAGGAGCAACGAATCTTTACTGCGCCCGCGGCAGGGCTCGCCCGTCCCTTGAGGGCGGGCGGCCTGGGTGCGGGTGATACGTGTGGAGGGCTAGTTGCGCCAGACCTGCTCGGCCAGTCGCAGCCAGTTGCCGCCGAACACGGCGGCCAGTTCGGCGTCGGCCATGCCGGCTCTGCTCAGCTCATCGGCCAGCGCGGGTAGCTCGTCCGGCGCCATCATCTTCATGCCGGCCCCGTAGCCGAGGTGGGGCGGGAATTTGTCCGGGTTCGCCGCGAGGTAAGCATCGATCTCCTCGCTGTCGTGCATGAAGTCCAATCCGAGGCCGACGTGTTCGGGCCCGACCAACCCGGCCACGTACAGTACGTGCCGCGCCACATTGGCGGGGGACGCGTCGTTGTCGCCAAGGAACAGGCCGATGCCGTTGATACCGATGACGCCGCCGCGCGCGGCGCATGCGCGAATCAGTTCGTCAGGAATATTGCGCGGGTGCGCGTGCAGTGCGCGCGGGTTCGAATGGGAAAAGATCAGCGGCGCAGGCGAGGCATCGATGGCCTCGCGAGCCGTGCGGTAGCCGGTGTGCGAGCAGCAGCCGAGCATGCCGACACGCGCCATTTCTTCCAGCATTGCACGACCGAACGCGCTCAAGCCGGGGTCATCGTCCTGGCAACCGCCGCCGGCCCGGTTGTTCTGGTTGTAGGCCAACAGCATCCAACGCACACCCAGGTCGCTGTACAGCTCGATCAGGCTGAGCTGGTCGCCGATCGCATTGGCTCCTTCGATGTCGAAACCCACCGCCAGTTGCCCGGCTGCCCGGGCCGCGTGGATATCGGCCACCGAGTGGATCAGCCGGTAGTGCGTCGGACGCGCCGCCAGCCAGGCGCGAAACGTGGCAAGCATGCGCAGATGGGCCTCGATGGCGTCATCACCAAAGCCGACGTTGAGCATCACGACGTCGGTGCCGGCGCGGCGATGCCATTCGAGCTGGTCCAGGAAACTGACGTCGTGGGGTGTGAGGGGCATGCAGGCGTGGTTGTCCCAGACCAGCATCGACGAGAGCCGCGAAGGTGGTGTGGGGGCGCGGGTGTTCATCCTCAGTCTCTCCGTTCGAATGACAGGTGGCGGGTACGCAGTGTATCGATGACGAACCCGGTGACGCGGTCGTCGTTGCGTTCAACGTTGAGCACGCCGCGCAGGGACAATGCCGGGATCGACGACACCAGGCCGAAGACGTCCGTACCGAAGGCCTCCAGGTGCAATACCGAATCGCCCAGCGCACCGTGAACGACCAGGTTCAGGGTCTCGCCGTCGAAGCGGATGTCGGCGTTCGCGTCCAGGTCGGTGCAGTGATACGGGCCGATCAGCGCTGCGCCAACGTGCGCCAGCGCAGGCACCTCGAACGGGAGACGTTCAAATGCCGAGACGTGGCCGGCCTCGCTGAACTGCAGTGATTCGGGTGCTTCGTCCAGGCCTTCCAATTGCGCGATCGGCACGATCAGCGGGCCGGCGGCGAGCGCCTGAAAACCGATGCTCAGCGTATCGCCGGTGTCTGTCAGGGGGATTGCCGGCGTATTCAGAAAGCTCAGGCCCAGCATGCCGCCAACGTCCGCGAAACCGATCACGTGACCGCTGTGTCTTGATTGGTAGAGAGTTCCTGGCAGCGTGGGGAAGCGTGCTGTCGCAGCCTTCCGGGCGTGTGCTCCGAGGGCATCGCCGAGCAGGACATCGACGATCTGGTTGGCCAGCTCGATGGGATTGGCCAGTGCGCCATTGGTCATGATGATCACATCCAGCGCATGACCCGGCACGCTCAGCATCTGCGCGGCGCCACCGATCACGCCGCCGGCATGGTGGACCACCTCGACGCCACGGTAGTCGTGGCGCATCAGCCCGAGGGCGTAGGGGAAGGCGCTGCCGTCGTTCAGCCGTGAAAGCGTGGTCATCTGCGCCCAGGTCGTCGCGTTGCCGACGGTGTGCGGGTGACGCAGATGCGCCAGCCATTTCAGCATGTCATCCACGGTCGAGATGATTGCGCCTTCGCCGAGGATTTCTTCGCTGGGGAAAATGCCACGCGCCCAGCCGCCGTCGGGTCGGGGCAGGTGCAGTGTCGCCATGCCGGAATGGATCTGCAGGTCGCTCGGCACCGAGGCGGTGTCCAGCAGGCCCAGCGGCACAAAGATGCGTTCCTGCAAGAACTGCTCGAAGGGCATGCCGCTGGTTCGCGTGATCACCTGTGAGAGCAAGTGATAGCCGCCATTGCAATACAGGCTGGATTCACCCGGCGCGAAGTTGGCCGCTGTCTGGCGTCGCAGGGTTGCCAGCGCGGTTCCGATGGGTTGTATCGCCATGCCGCTGGCGATGAAGCCCAGGTCCAGGTGGCAACGATAGCCGCCGGTATGCGCCATCAATTGGCGCAGGCTGGGTTCGGCTGCCAGGGCAGGCAATTCGGGGAGGTAGCGGCGCACGCCGGCATCGGGGTCGAGCTTCCCGTCCTCGGCGAGCAGCAGCACGGCCAGACAGGTGAATTGCTTGCTGGTGGAGCCGATGCGCAGGCGCGTCCCCGGCGTATTTGCGACGCCCTGTTCCACGCTGGCCAAGCCGAAGCCTCGGCGGTAGAGCGTCTTGCCATGCTGCGCGACGCCAACGACCAGACCTGGCGCATCACCGCGGTTGAATGGCTGGAAAAGCGCATCCAGTGCGGCGATGCCCGTGTTGGCTGGGATGGTCTGGGCGTCTGCAACGTTCATGACAGTCCTCTTGAGCAGCAACATATGCTGGGTAGTGCGATGGATGCTAGCAACAATATTTCCGTTTTGGAATATAAATTTCCATATGGTGATAATTGGTGTGGCTTTTTACTTGGGGGAATGGAACCTGCCTGCTACAGTGCACGCCATGAAAATGACCGATCCCACCCCCGATACCCGTAACAATAACCCCGGTGCCACGATCCGAGCGCTGCGCCGCAGTGCGGACATGACGCTGGCCGAGCTGAGCGCCAGGACCGGACTGGCTGCTTCCACCTTGTCGAAGCTGGAGGCGGGGCACCTGTCCTTGTCGTTCGACAAGCTCGCGGCCATCAGTCGCGGCCTGGGCGTGGACATGACCGAGTTGCTCGGCAGCCCGGCCCAGGCTCCCGCACCGGCGCCGGTGAGCATTGGCCGCCGCGTCCTGTCGCGTGCCGGCGAAGGCATGCAGGTGGACACCCGCAGCTACAGCCAGACCTACCTGGCCACGGAGTTGCTGCACAAGAAAATGACGCCGATGGTCGTCGAGGTGCATGCCCGGACCATGGAGGAATTTCTGGCGGAGTTCGGCGATCTGATTCGCCACCCCGGCGAGGAGTTCGTCTACATCATCGAGGGCGAAGTGGAGTTCTGCACCGATCTTTATGCGCCCGTGCGCCTGTATGCAGGGGATTCGCTGTACTTCGACAGCGAGATGGGGCATGCCTATCTCAAGGCCAGTGACGCACCTTGCCGTATCGTTGCGGCGGCCGCGCCGCGCGGGAGCGTGGAGCCGATGATCGAGACGTTTGTGTCGATTTCGGAGAAGAGCGGTGGGGCCATCGGCACGTCTGTGGAGAGAGCGAAGCCACGGCGCGCACCACGAACGAAGTAATCGCCACTTTGGAAAATTAATTTCCAAATATGCAAAATTATTTCGTATAGTCCACCTTTCCCAATCTTCTGGAGGTGGCAGTGATGAGTCAAGTCAGGGATGTTGATTTTGTGGTGATCGGCGCCGGCATCGCCGGGGCGTCGGCAGCGGCGCACCTGGCGGCGCATGGCTCGGTGCTGCTGTTCGAGACCGAAGACCATCCCGGCTATCACTCCACCGGTCGCTCTGCGGCACTCTTCTCCGAAATTTATGGCAACGCCGTCGTGCGTCGCCTGACCCGCGCCAGCCGCGATTTTCTGTTCGAGCCTCCGGCCGGGTTTGCCGCAGGGCCCTTGGTGACGCCACGGGATGTGCTGTTCTTCGGCACGCCCGATCAGTTGGACCTTCTCGAACAGTTCCGTCAGGACCCCGATGTGGCAGCCAGGACGCAGGTGCTGTCGCCCTCGCAAGTGCATGAACTCGTGCCGGCGTTCCGTGAGGGCTACCTGGGCGGCGCCGTGCTGGAAACGGGCTCGGCGGATATCGACGTCGACGCGCTGCATCAAGGTTTCCTGCGCCAGGCCCGTGCCCAGGGCGCGGAGATTCTGACGGCCTCGCGTATTGAGAAGCTGGTCTATGTCGACGGGCGCTGGCGCGTGAATACCCACAGCGGCAGTTTCCGCGCGCCCGTGGTGGTCAATGCCGCGGGTGCCTGGGGCGACGAGGTGGCACGCAGTGCCGGTGTTGCACCGCTTGGCTTGCAACCCAAGCGCCGCACGGCAGCGCTCGTCGATGTGCCCGCCGGTCTGGATGCCGCGCGCTGGCCGGCGGCGATTGCGATCGACGAGCAGTTCTACTTCAAGCCGGACGCCGGGCTGTTGCTGATTTCGCCGGCCGACGAAACCGACTCGCCGCCTTGCGATGCACAACCGGAGGAATTGGACGTGGCCATTGCCGTGGACCGTTTCGAGCAAGCGACCGGTGCCCAGGTGCGCCGTGTATCGAACAGTTGGGCCGGTTTGCGCGTGTTCAGCCCGGACCGTACGCCGGTAGCGGGTTTCGACCCGGTTGCCAAGGGCTTCTTCTGGCTGGTCGGGCAGGGTGGCTATGGCATCCAGACCGCAGCGGCGCTGGGGCGCTTGACCGCGGCGTTATGCGTCGACGGCGAACTGCCCCAAGACCTCATCGACATCGGGCTGCAAGCGCAGATGCTCGCGCCGGCCCGCTTGGGTACCCACAACAATAATTAACCTGGAAAAGGACACTGACATGACCCTGGATTTCGCCCGCGCCATCACGGACCTCACCGACAGCCGCGAGGTAACCGGCGCCTCTTTCGCTTTTTGGGACGGCAATCAGATGCACCAGTGCGTCGGCGGTCTGCGTAATAGCGTGACCGGCGACCCGGTGACGCTCGACACACTGATGCACATCGGTTCGATCACCAAAGTGCTGAACGCTGCATTGTTCATGCAGTTGGTCGATGACGGTCTGATCGGCCTCGACGATCCTGTCGCCCGACATCTGCCCGAGTTGCGCCTGGGCGATGCGCAGGCGCTGCCCGATATCACCTGCCGGATGCTGATCAACCACACCAACGGCATCGACTATGACTGCCCGGCGTACCGGGATTTCGATGAACAGTGCATCGTCAATGCGATCGAGGATTGTGCCTCCAAACTGCAACTGCACCCGCCGGGCGAGGCCACCGCCTATTCGAACATCGGCACGGTCATCGCGGGCTATATCGCCCAGAAGCTGCGGGGCGAGGGCTGGTACAGCCTGATCAAGTCGCGCATTTTCGAGCCCCTGGGCCTTAAGCATTCGCTGGCGGACATCACTGAACTGCCCAGGTTTCGCGTCAGCGTCGGCGATCAGGTCGATGAGGCCGGCAAGCTCGTACAAAGTACAAAGCCATTCCTGCCCCTGAGCTTTGCCCCGGCGGGCGCCACGGTGATGATGACCGCCGCGGACCTGGTGACCTTCGCCCGCGCGATGATCAATGGCGGCGTGGGCGTCAACGGCGTGCGCATTTTGTCCGACGCCAGCGCGTCGCTGATGACGCAGGAAACCACCGGATTCATTTCGCCCCACACCTGGCGCATCGGCCTGGGCTGGATGATCTTGTCCGGCGGCGTGCTGTTTCACGGTGGTGGCGGTCCGGGCGTCAACTCCGTGCTGTACGCGCACCCGGCGAGCGGCAAGGCCTTTGCGCTGCTGACCAACTGTTCGAAGTACGGCGCGTTCGACGCGACGCTCATCGACCCGATTCTGGCCAGTTGGGGCTCGACCAGCGAACCCTTGGTGCCGATTGAGGAGGCGGTGGACACGACGCCCTATGAGGGACATTTCGAGAACCAGCTGTTCCGGTTTGAAATCTACCGTGAGGGCCGCGAATTGTTCGCCAGAATGGTCGCTCGGCAAGACCTGTATGAGACCGACAATGCCAATGCGCCGGTCTTTCAACTGAAGCTCGCGGGCGAGCATCTTTTCCAGATGAGCATGAACGGCGTGGCGCATCCGTTTCCACTGGCGTTCGTCAACCCGGATGCCAGCGGCAAGATGCAGCGTTTGGGCGCGATGGTCAGGATTTTCAACCGCGTGGCCTGAACGCCGGCCAGGAAGAGCGCCCGCTGAAGCGCCA
This sequence comes from Pseudomonas sp. SDO524_S393, assembly GCF_054071875.1. NCBI lineage: Bacteria > Pseudomonadati > Pseudomonadota > Gammaproteobacteria > Pseudomonadales > Pseudomonadaceae > Pseudomonas > Pseudomonas sp. SDO524_S393. Next base: position 50,683 of record NZ_JBSVVZ010000008.1, read on the forward strand.
TTGAACCTCGTGTTTCGGGACAGATTATGCAGAACGATTTTCGCGGCCATCGGTCGTTCATTGAAGCCGAGCAACTGACCCGGGCGTGGTTGCGCCCGGGGAGTGGCGAAGCTTCCAGTTTGAGCCAATTGAGTGTCAGCCCGGACGGCGCCACGGCGGTCGCCACGGCGATGGTGTGCGAGGCGCTCCAGGGGCATCCGTCGACGCGGATCGCGCTGGTCGACCTCGACTCGGGTGCGCTCGAGGTCATCACCAGCGGTCCGCGCTCGGACAGCAGCCCGCAATGGTCGCCGGATGGGGGTTCGATTGCGTACCTGTCAGACCGCGAGCAGGCGTATGTGAACCGCCTGCGCTTCTTTGACCTGGACAGTCGAACCGACCGTGCCGGCCCGCCGCTCGACGGCTTTGTCGAGTCGCTGGCCTGGTCGGCGGATGGTAAAACGCTGCTGGTCTGCATTGCAGGTTTTGGCTCCGATCTTGCGGGCGCGCAGGGCGCCTTCGCGGTCAGCCTGGACCGTGACGCGCAAGCAGGCTGGACGCCCACGGTCGAAGGTGCGCCGGAGGCAACACCCTGGCGCAGTGCGTGGCTCTGTGAGGTGGCGACGGGGCATGTGCGGCGGATCAGCTTGCCCGGCGTGAATGTCTGGCAGGCGAGCTGGGCGGGGCCCGACCACATGGTCGCGATCTGTTCGGACCAGCCGGAGGAGACGTGGTGGTACACGGCTGATGTGCGCATGATCGCGATCGAAGATGGCCAGTCCCGAACCCTGTTCAAGCCCCGTGACCAGCTCAATGGCGTGGTCGCCACGCCGTCGGGGAGCACCGTTGCGGTGATCGAAGCGGTCTGCTCGGATCGCAACCTGGTCGCAGGGGACCTGCGCTTGATCGACGTCGCGAGCGGCGAAGTGACCCAGGCGGCGACGCTGGGGGCCGATGTCACGCAGGTGCTCTGGCGTGACGAACACACGCTGCTCTTCGGCGCGGCGCAAGGACCTGATTATGTCGCCGGCCTGTTCGAGCGGCAGACTGGCGTGGCCCGCGAGTTGTGGCGTGACAGCGAGCGCCAGCCGAGCGGCTTGATCTTTCCGGAGATCGCGCCGCTGGGTGGCCGTGCCGAGGATTTTCTGTGTCTGGTGGAGTCCTTCTCGGACGCGCCCCAACTGGTCGCATTTGAAGGGTGCACAGAGCGTGTCATCCGCCGCTTCGGCAGCGCCGAGCTGGATGCCCGCATCCATGGGCTTGGCGCAACGGCGCGCGACTTCGTGTGGACGGCCCCCGACGGGCTGACACTCCATGGCTGGCTCATCACCCCCGCTGGCCCGGGCCCGCACCCGCTGATCCTGCATGTGCATGGCGGGCCGGTGTGGCACGTTCGTCCGCAATACCTGGGGCGTGCTGCGCTGCAATACGTCGCGCTTGCCGAAGGCTATGCGCTGTTCCTGCCCAACCCGCGCGGGTCGAGCGGACGCGGCCAGGCGTTTGCCCGGCTGGTGTTCGGCGACATGGGAGGGCGCGACACCTATGACTATCTGTCAGGCCTGGATGCGCTGGAGGCTCGGAGGGTGATCGACCCCACACGGATTGCGGTCATGGGCACCAGCTACGGAGGCTATATTGCCTCCTGGCTGATTACCCAGGATCAGCGGTTCGCCGCCGCCGTGCCGATTGCGCCGGTGACCCACTGGGTCAGCCAGCACCTGACCTGCAACGTGCCGACCTTCTGCGAGTTGTTCCTCAGCGACAAGCTGGGTGACCCGTTGGGCCAGTACTTTACGCGCAGCCCGATCCACTACGCTGAGCGGGTCAAGACCCCGACGCTGAATGTGTGTGGCGCACTCGACAAGATCACGCCCGCGAGCCAGGCCCTGGAGTTTCACCGCGCGTTGCAGGGCAGTACCGAAGTGGAGAGTGTGTTGCTGACTTACCCGCAGGAAGGCCATGGCATCCGCGCGATGCCGGCGATCTTCGACTTCACCGCGCGAGTCATGGCATGGTTGGAAAAACACATGCCTGACAGGAGATCACGCAATTGACAGCACTGGAAAAACAACTGGGCTTTCTGCGGGAAATCGACCGCTTGAAGAGTGTTGTCCGGCAGTCGCCACTGCTCGACAAAAGCCGCAAGGAAAACTCCGCCGAGCACTCGTGGCACCTGGCGATGTACGCCCTGATCCTGAGTGAATATGCCAATGGAACCGTGGATGTGAATCGCGTCATCCGCATGCTGTTGTTGCATGACATCGTCGAGATCGACGTGGGCGACTTCCCCATTCATGGCGGCGCTTCGGCTCAGGTACAGCAGGCCCTGGAAGCCGAAGCGGCGCAACGCTTGTTTGGTCAGCTGCCGTCGCCCCAAGGCGATGGGTTCATCGGGTTATGGCAGGAGTTCGAGCAGGGGCAGACAGACGATGCGGCGTTCGCCAAGGCGCTTGACCGCTTTCAGCCGTTGCTGATCAATGTATTCACCGAGGGCGGGACCTGGACCGAGAGCGATGTTTCCCTCGAACAGGTGGTGGCTCGCTATGGCCCGGTCATCCAGAAAGGCGCGCCGGCGCTGTGGACGTTGTGCGAGCAGTGGGTCGCCCGGCATTTCTCGGCAACCCCGACACAGCCGCACCGGTAACGAGTATTCCCGGGGGCGCGCGGCCACCGGAAACGCCGTGTTGAAGCGTTCGCTCAACCGGCGGGGAAGAACAGCGAAAACCGAATGGTGCCCACCGCCGGCTGGTCCACGCTGGCTTCACCGCCGTGCAGTTGCATGATCGCCGCAACAATCGCCAGGCCCAGGCCGTGGGAGTCGGACTGCTGATGACGGGAAGCGTCACCGCGGTAAAACCGGTCGAACAGTTTGTGCAGGGTCGCTTCGCTCAGCCCGGGCCCTTGGTTCTGCACGTCGATCCTGCACCCACCGCTCACTGTCTGCGTTTGCATGAGGATCTCGCTGCCTTCATGGGCATAGCGAATGGCATTCGCCACCAGGTTGCTCAGCGCGCGGCGCAGCAAAACCGGGTCGGCGCTGACACGGCTATCGCCATGGATGCGCAGGTGCATCTGGCGTTCTTCGGCAAGGCCTTCGAAGTATCCGGCGACGCGCTGCAACTCATCGCCCATGGACAACGGCTGGCGCTGAAGCACCGATTGCGTCTCGTCGGCACGGGCGAGGAACAGAATGCTTTCGACGATTCGCGAAATGCGCTCCAGCTCTTCGAGGTTCGAGGCCAGCAGTGCCTGATATTCGTCCTGGGTCCGCGACTGGCGCAGCGCGACCTGGCAATGCCCCATCAGTGAGCCCACCGGCGTGCGGATTTCATGCGCCAGGTCGGCGGAAAACTGCGTCAGGCGTTGATAGCCGTTGGCGAGCCGGTCGAGCATGGCGTTATAGGCCTCGCTCAGTTGTTGCAGCTCCACTGGGGTATCTGCGCTGTCCATGCGGCTGTCGAGCCGCTTGGGCGTGATGTTTGCCGCATGCGCCGCCAGGTTGCGCAACGGGCGCAGGCCACGCCGCAACAGGATGTAGCCGAGCAGCGCGGTGACCACGAATGCCAGGCTCACCGCCAGGTAGATCCGCTGGCGGAAGTTTTCCAGCATGGCCATTTCCTTGACCATGATGTGGGCGGCGGTGAGGCGCACTTCGCGACCGCCGGAGGTGGTTTGTACGGTCGCGGCGCGCAGGGGCACGCCGGACGCGGTGACGCCGCTGCGCAAATCGTGGCTGCTGAGTGGCGCATCGGCGTTTATCACCGGCAGGTCAGGCAATACCGCATTCAGTGGGTTGACCAGGATCACGGGCGGTTGGCCGGGTTCGCCAATGATGAAAATGTCGTCTTCGCTGTCGAGCATGTTCTTGAAGATCTGCGGGCTGTCGCGCAGCTTGTCCAGTGCCAGCTCGTAGTGCAGCAGTTTGCGAAAATGGTCCAGGCGCCCCATCACGGCGTGGTCGGTGTTCATCAGCACCGAGGCTTTCATCGACGCGTACAGATAAAACCCGGCGCCCGCCACGGCGAGCATCGCCACCAGCGAGAAGGCCAGCGTCGAGCGCAGGGTCAGGGACGGGGGGCGTCGGGGCCGCATGACCTTGCCTCGCATACATAACCGATGCCGCGCACCGTATGGATCAGTTTGACCGGGTAGGGCAGGTCGACTTTGCTGCGCAGGCGCTTGACCGCCACGTCGACCACGTTGGTGTCGCTGTCGAAGTTCATGTCCCAGACTTCCGAAGCGATCTGCGCACGGGACAACACATCGCCTTCGCGGCGTACGAACAGATGCAGCAAGGCGAACTCCTTGTTGGTCAGCACGATCACGTGTTGCTGGCGCGTAACGCGCCGACGCACCAGGTCCAGTTCCAGGTCGGCCAGGTGAAAGTGATCGGGTTCGCGCACCACCCCGCGACGCAGAATGGTGCGAATGCGCAGCAGCAGTTCGGTGAAGGAAAATGGCTTGACCAGATAGTCGTCAGCGCCCAGTTCCAGGCCGCGAATACGGTCGGGCAATTGGTCACGGGCGGTGAGAAACAGCACCGGCACGTCCTGGCGTGCGCGCAACAATTCGATGATCTGGAAACCATCGATGCCGGGCAGCATGACGTCCAGCACGATCAGGTCATAGGCGGTTTCCAGTGCCATGTGCAGGCCGTCGGCGCCGTGTTGCGCCCAATCGACGTTATAGCCGGACTCGCCAAGGCCCTTTTTCAGGTACTCGCCGGTTTTGGTGTCGTCTTCGATGAGCAAAATATGCATTCAGGGCCGCTCGGGGTTCACTGTCTGGTTCCAACTGCCCGGCCTCGATTCCGCGCAAGCCGCCGGGTGTGCAGTGTAACGGGCCGTGGACGGTGTGTCGGTTACATTTCTGTCATTCGCCGGATGGGCGGCCCGATGACAAAAATGTCATCGGGGGGTCATCGTGGAGGCCCGGTCGGGGTTGGAGGATGTGGGCACCCAAACCCGTGAGGAATAGTTCACATGAAGTTGAAGACTGCTCTGTCCACCACCCTGGGCGTACTGATTGCCGGCGCTGCGGTGCTTGCGACTGCCGCCGATATGCCCGTGATCAAGCCGCTGCGCGGGGTGGTTGAAAGTGTCGATAACCATACGCTGAACTTCACCACCCGCAACGGCGCGCACCAAAGCATCGCGTTGACCGACAAGACCGGTGTCGTACGGGTGTCCAAGGCGGCCGTCGAGTCGATCAAGGCTGACAGTTTTGTCGGCTCGGCGGCGGTCCCGCAGTCCGACGGCACCCTTAAAGCCCTGGAAGTCACGGTGTTCGAGTCCAGCCTCAAGGGCAGCGGCGAAGGGCATTACGGCTGGCAGAACGCGGACGGCAGCACCGGCACCATGACCAATGGCACGGTGGGCAAGCTGTCCAACGCCAATGGCCGTACGCTGACCGTCAACTACAAGGGGGGCGAGAAGCAACTGGTGGTGCCGGATGACGTGCCGATTGCCTATGTCGAGCCCGGCAAAGCCGATGAGTTGGTCAAAGGCGCAAAAATCGTGGTGTTCCCGGCGCAGGACGGCAGCGCCCGTGGTGTTGCGGTGGGTAAAGACGGCTTCCAGCCACCGATGTAACGCGACTTTGCGGCGGCAACCAGGCCCGCAGGGTCTGGTTGCAGCGGTTCTGGCGCGAGGGGGCGCGAGATGAAAAAGACTCCGATCCATGCCTGGCCTGTGCGTCTCACGCATTGGCTCAACGCTGTTTGCATGGTCTGCATGTTCATGAGCGGCTGGGCGATTTACAACGCTTCGCCGTTGTTTGCCTTCCGGTTTCCGGCGGCATTGACCGTCGGCGGCTGGCTGGGCGGTTCGCTGGCCTGGCACTTTGCGTTCATGTGGTTGCTGGTCATCAACGCCAGCCTTTATGGCCTGTACGGCCTGTTCAGCCGGCATTTCCGGCGGGACTTTCTGCCCATTACCCTCCCGGCGCTCAAGCGTGACTTGAATGACGCCGTGCATTTTCGGCTGACGCACGAGAAGGGCGTCTACAACGCTGTGCAACGCCTGATGTACGGGTTGGTGCTGGCGGCGGGCGCGTTGGTGGTGGTCTCCGGGGTGGCGATCTGGAAGCCCATTCAGTTGCAGGCACTGGTCGCGCTGCTGGGCGGTTATGACATTGCGCGTTATGTGCACTTTGCGGCGATGGCGGCCATCGGGGCGTTTGTCGTGGTGCATCTGGCGTTGGTATTGCTGGTGCCGAAGACCCTGTTGCCGATGATCACCGGCGGCACACGGCCGCTTTCTGACGGGAAACACCTTCATGATTGAACCCAGGAAACGCAGGATCCAGCTCGAGCCTGCCCAGCGGCTGCAACTGGAGAGCATCCAGCGCCGGCATTTTCTGCGCGGCGGGCTGACTGTCGGAGCGATGGCCATGTTGAGCGGGTGCAACCTGCAAGACGGCGACCAGGTGGACAAGGTGCTGTGGGCCATGTCGCGCTGGAACGACCGGGTCCAGGCCTGGCTGTTCAGCGGGCAGAAACTGGCCCCGACCTATACCAAGGCGCAAATGACCATGCCTTTTCCGTTCAACGCATTTTACGGGCAGGACGATATTCCGGACCTCGACGTGTCGGACTACGCGCTGGCCGTGTCCGGCCTGGTACGTGACAAGGCGCCCTGGACCCTCGACGGTTTGCGCAAGCTGCCGCAGCGCACCGACATCACGCGGCTGATCTGCGTGGAGGGCTGGAGCGCCATCGGGCAGTGGGGCGGGGTGCCCTTGAAGACGTTTCTGGAGCATATCGGCGCCGATACCACCGCCAAATTCGTCGGTTTCAAATGCGCCGATCGTTACTACTCCAGCCTGGACATGCCCACCGCGTTGCATCCCCAGACCTTATTGGCGCTGGATTTCGGTGAAGTCGCCCTGCCGCCGGAGTATGGCTACCCGTTGCGGGTGCGGGTGCCGACCAAGCTGGGGTTCAAGAACCCCAAGCATGTCGTCGAGATTTATATCGGCAACGATAATCCGGGAGGCTACTGGGAGGATCAGGGCTACAACTGGTTCAGCGGGATCTGAAGCCCGTTGCGATCAGCCGGCAGGGCGATGGCACTTCGCTTGACGCCATACCTGCCGGCAGATAGATTTTTGCGATGAAAAAATCCTCCAGTACCTTCAACGACATTCTTGATTGCACGCGTTCACTCATCATCTCGGGTGGATACAACGGTTTCAGTTATGCGGATATCTCCGAGTGCGTGGGGATTCGCAAAGCCAGCATCCATCATCATTTCCCCACCAAGGCCGACCTGGTTCGCATTCTGGTGGAGCGTTACCGCAAGGAGGCCGAGGCCGGGATCGCGGCAATGGAGCGGCATTTTCCCGATCCCGCCGACCAATTGCGCAATTACATCGGTTACTGGCTGGCCTGTGTCGGGGACGTGACGAAAGGCTACTGTGTGTGCGCCTTGCTCGCGACCCAGATCCCGGTGCTGCCTCAGGAGATCGCGCTGGAGGTGAGGGCGCATTTCCGCACGTTGTCGGCCTGGATCACGTCTGTGCTGGAGCGCGGGGCCCGGCAAGGGCAATTCACGCTCGCGAGCGATGCGCGTGCCGAAGCCGAGATATTCATGGCCACTGTCCACGGCGCCATGCTGTCTGCCCGGGCCTATGGCGACGCATCCATGTTCGGGGCGATCACCCAGCCACTGTTGCACAGGCTGCTTACCCCTCCTCAGGCGTGAAGCCTTCCACACGTTGACGCTGGCGCACACGCCGGCGTGCGGTCTCGTTTCGGGATGTCTGCAGGGGCGCGCGCTCGATGTCGATGGCGACCCAGGTGAGCGTGATGGCCGCCGGGGACAAGACCGTGACCGAGGCAGTCGATGCGCATTCGAACGGAACCCCATAGATATAGCCGCTCGCGCAGCGGCCAGAGCCCTCGATAGGCGCCGCCCGGGTAATCATCTGTTCAACGATGGCTGCCTGGGGCATCGACGGTTGCGCGGGAAGCTGGGTCCTCAACAGTGCCGCGAAGTCCGAAGAGGGAGTGAGCTTGCGCGGGATGCAATCGGCGCCCGTTGCATGAAGCCACGGCGTGCAGGCAGAAATACTGTTCATGACCACGGTCCTGTCGAAGTCTGCGGTAGCGGCACTCACTGTCTACCAACTGGTAGGTTTTTTCAAGGCGATGGGCGATGATAGGTTTTTTGCTTGAGCGAACCGAGGAGAACCCCATGCAGCCAACCGCATCATCGGACCTGGAAGCGCGCCTGCGCATCGTTGAAGACAAGCTCGCCATTTATGAACTCATCGCGTCCCATCCGCCCAGTGCCGATACGGGGCACGCGGACTACACCCGGTCGGTCTACCAGCCAGACGGCGTGTTTGACCGCGGTCCGACGCTGGACGGCGCACAGGGGGCGAAGGACATCGCCGCCTTTATCCTGAGGCCCGAGCATGAAGCCGCCATTCGCGGCGGGTTGGCGCACTTTGCCGGGCTGCCGCTGATCGACCTGCGCGGGGACAGTGCCATCGTGACCTCCTACCTGATGATCGTGCACCTCGATGACCAAGGCCCTGCGCGCGAATTGCCCAATCACGGCGTTTCCACCGGCTACCGCATTCACCGTGCCGTGGTGAACCGCTGGGAACTGGAGCGACAAGACCAACGCTGGACCATCGCCCGACGCACGCTACTGCCCGTCAATGGCGCGGATATCCAGCGCGAATTGCTGCGTAGCGGGTTGGATGGCCTGCATTTCCATGACTTGCTCAGTGCTACGGCGGCGTCGAGCGCTGATGGCAAGCAACGCTGACGAACTCTTCGGCCAGGGCGGAACGTGCCGCGCCGCGCATCCATACCATGCCGACCTGCCTTGAGGGGCAAGGTGGTGGCAGCGGCCAGCGGCGCAGGCGCGGGTCCTGCCCGCCGATCACGGGCCAATCCGGCAGCACCGATACCCCAAAGCCTTCAGCTACCAGTTGGGCAATGTGCTCGATGCCGTCGAGTTCGAACTGGACTTTCGGGCTGACGCCCTTGGCGTTCAGGTAGTCATGGGCCATTCGGCCTGCCACCACATGGCGGTCGTAGCGAATGAACGGCTGACTGGCCGCGACTGCCAACACATCGTCGACCGGCATGGTGGCCGGTGTGAGCAGGATCAAGGGCTCCTCGCGCATGGGCTGCCAGGCGCAGCTCTTGGGCAAGTCGAACGAGGGGGGTACCAGAATGGCGGCATCCAGTTCGCCACGGGTGATTCTCTCCAGCAGCAAGGCCGAGGTGCCGGGTTCGATATAGATGGCGACATCCGGATGCGCCTGGTTCCAGTCGCGCAGGCAGTGCGGCAGCAACCCCATCAGGGCTGTCGGCGTGGCGCCCAGGCGCAGGGGACCGGCGGGCAGTCGGGTGTCGGACGCGGCGGAATACAAGTCGCGCACGTCCCTGAGCAGATCCCGCGAACGTTCAAGGATGCGCGTACCCACCGTGGTCGGTTTTACGGTGCGACCCGAACGCTGTAACAGCCTCACGCCGAACTCTTGCTCCAGTGCGCGTATTTGTTGCGTCACGGTGGTAGGTGCCAGATCCAGCCGGCGAGCGGCTTCGGCAATCGACCCGGCTTCGACCACCGTGACAAAGCTTTGCAGGAAGTGAGTGTCCATAAACCACGCTTTTTACGTTTTATGACGATGTTAAACCCCGCTTTTTCAGATATCAGAAGCGGCGCACAGTGTCCACACCAACAACAAAAGCTGCTCGAAGGAGACATGCTGTGCCCATTATCAAATCCATCGAAGTCTGTGCTGCCAGCGGACCCCTGGATAAAGTCACCTCGTTCTCCAGTCGTACCGTGACCAACCGCCATTACGGCCTGGTCAAGGTGCGCAGTGCGGACGGCATTGAAGGCATTGGTTTCTGCTATGTCGGCAGTGCGGCCGGTGAGCTGTTCCGCGTGGCCGTGGAGCAATTGCTCGGCCCGATTCTGATCGGCAAGGACTCACTCGCCGTCGAGGGCTTGTGGAAAGACATGTACCAGGAAGCCTTGCTGCAAGGGCGCATGGGTACCGTCATGCGTGCCTTGAGTGCGCTGGATATCGCCTTGTGGGATATGAACGCCAAGCACGCCGGCCTGCCGCTGCACAAATTCCTCGGCGCGGTAGAAACCGACACGGTGGCTGCGTACGCCAGCGGCGGCTATTACGTCGAAGGCAAGACCGCCGGGATGCTCGGCGAGGAAATGGCCGGTTTCGTGGAGCTGGGTTTCAACGCCGTCAAAATGAAAACCGGACGTTTGTCGCCCGCCGGTGAAGAAGCCCGCGTGAAAGCCGCACGCGAGGCCATCGGCGATGACGTGGAACTGATGCTGGACTGCAACAACGGCTGGGTCGATACGGTGCAGGCCATGCAGTACCTCAGCCGATTTGAACAGTACAACCCGTACTTCATCGAAGAACCGTTCAGCCCGGACGACATCGAAAGCCACGCCCGTCTGGCCAGGCTGACGCGCATTCCCGTGGCCACCGCTGAGATCGGCTATGGCCGCTGGTACCACAAGCAACTGCTGGACATGGGCGGCGCCGCCATCCTGCAAACCGATGCGGCAGTGTGTGGCGGTATCACCGAGTTCAAGCGTATCGCTGCGCTGGCGGCAGGCTACGGCATCCAGGTGTGCCCGCACTGGTTCCATGACATCCACGCACCGCTGGTGGCGGCCACGCCTAACGCGCGTTACGTGGAGTTTTTCTGGGATGACCAGGTGCTGAACTTCCGCCGGCTGGTGGACCGTCAGCTGGAACACGAAAAGGGCCGCGTGGTGCTGCACCAGACCCCCGGGCTGGGCTTCGGTTTCGAGGAGAAGGAAGTCACGCGGTTCGGACGCTGGTCAACGGTGTCCTGACCCATCGAAGCGAACCTGCGTCGGCTGCCTGCCCGACGCAGGGCGCTGCCTTTGCAGTACCGCTACAAGAGCCGAACACAATAAACATAATCGAGTCTCGGAGTCTGTATGCAACAGCCCAATGAAGAGAGGGTGATGCGCAAGATTTTCTGGCGCCTGATCCCGCTGCTGATGGTGCTTTACATCATTTCTTATATCGACCGTATCAACGTAGGGTTTGCCGCCCTGACGATGAACGCGGACATTGGTCTTTCGGCCTATGCGTACGGGCTGGGGGCCGGTATTTTTTTCGTCGGTTATTGCCTGTTCGAAGTGCCCAGCAACCTGTTTCTGATGCGCTTCGGCGCGCGGCGCTGGATCGCGCGCATCCTGTTTACCTGGGGCGTGCTTTCCTGTGCGATGGCCCTGGTCCAGGGGCAAACCAGCTTCCTGATCATTCGCTTTCTGCTGGGGGTGGCCGGGGCCGGCTTTTTCCCGGGCGTGGTGCTCTATCTGACCCTCTGGTTCCCGGCGCGGTACCGCGCACGCATCATCGCGACGTTCAGTCTCGCCATACCGCTGGCCATTGCCGTCGGTGCGCCGCTGTCGACCACGCTTTTACAGCTGGATGGCGCGTTGGGTTTCAAAGGTTGGCAATGGCTGTTCGTACTGGAGGGATTACCCGCGGTCATCGGCGCTGTTTTCGTGCTGCGTTTGCTGACCGATCGACCGGAGCAGGCGCGTTGGTTGGCACCGCAGGAGCAAGCCTGGCTCACCCGCGAACTGGCGAAGGACGGCGAGGGCGCACGGCATGAAAGTGTGCACAGCTTGCGCCAGGCGTTTTTGAACCCGGCGCTGCTGGTGCTGGCGGGCATTTACTTTTGCGCCATCAGTGCCAACCTCGGCCTGTCTTTTTTCCTTCCGCAAATCATCAAGAACCAAGGCTTCGAAACCTGGCAGGTGGGCTTGATCACCTCGATCCCTTACATCGCCGGCTGTATCGGCATGATCGTCATCGGCCAATTGTCTGACCGCTTCGCCGAGCGCAGAGGTTTTCTCGCCCTGTCGATGTTGCTGGCCTGCGCCGGCCTGGCACTCGCCGGTTATCTGGTGGCGTCGTCCTGGTCGATCGTCGCGCTGTGTGTGGCGGCCATCGGCATTCTGGGCTGCAAAGGCCCGTTCTGGGCGATCCCTCCCATGTACCTGAGCGGCACTGCGATGGCAGGGGGCATTGCCTTCATCAATGCCATCGGCAACCTCGGCGGTTTTGCGGGCCCCTACATCGTGGGCAGTTTCAAACACGGTTCGGACAGTTTTGCCAGTGGCTTGTATGCCCTGGCCGTGCTGGCCGGGCTGGCGATGTTGATGACCTTGATCCGGGTGCGCGGCCGTCCGGCGCGCGTGGAGCCCGAACCGCGGCTCGCCGCGCCCGAGCAGGCGTGACATGCCTTCTATTCAGTGGAGTCTGACAATGCTTAAACGAATCGATCCTCTCCTCAGTCCGGAATTGCTCTTTGTGTTGCGGTCGATGGGACATGGCGACGACATCGCCATCGTCGACCGAAATTTTCCGGCGGCCTCGGTGGCTGCCCATACCGTGCATGGCAGCGCGATTCGTATCCATGCGTCCGCCCCGGAAGTGGCGGCCGCCATTGCCTCGGTGATGCCGATTGACGAAGTGCCCGAATTTCCGATCCGCCGAATGGGCGTGCGCAACGAACCGGACAACCTCCCGGCGGTGCAGCAGTTGATGCTGGAGGCGTTCAACCAGGCGAACGATCGCGCAGTCGCGTTCACGGCGGTGCCGTGGGGGCCTTTCGACGATGAGGCCAAGCGCGCCTATGCGGTGGTGTCGACCAGCGAGGGGCGTGGCTACGGCTGCCTGCTGATTCGCAAGGGTGTGATTTTTTCTTGAAGCATCGACGGTCATGAAAGCGGAGGAAGTAGAGCGTGGAAACAGTTAAAACGTTGCGCGGGGCGATCATCGGGGCGGGGTATTTTGCACAGAATCACCTGGAGGCGTGGGCGGTCGTTGACGGCGCGAAAATCATCGCCATCTGTGACCGGGACACAAAACGGGCGACACAGACCTGCCGCAAGTTCGGTATCGATGTGACCTACCAGGATGCGGCGACGATGTTCGCTGAACTGGACCTGGATTTTGTCGATATCTGCACCACCATGGAAACCCATCGCGAGCTGGTCGAGCTTGCGGCCCGCTTTGGTATCGCGGTGAAAGTGCAAAAGCCGATCGCACCCTCCTGGGACGACGCGGTGGCCCTGGTGCAGGCCTGCAAGCGGGCCGATGTGCCGCTGATGGTGCATGAAAACTTCCGGTTCCAGGCGCCCAACCGTCAAATCGCCGAATGGTTGAAAGAAGGCCGGATCGGCACGCTGACCTGGGGGCGTATCGCGTTCCGCACCGGGTACGACATCTACGCGAATCAACCCTACCTGGCCCAGGTCGATCGTCTGGCGCTGTTGGACCTTGGGGTGCATGTGTTTGACCTGGCGCGCTTCTACTTCGGCGAAGTGGAAAGCCTGTATTGCCAGACCCAGACGGTGAAGTCGTTCGTCAAGGGCGAGGATCAGGCGACGGCCCTGGTGCGTCACTCCAGCGGCGCGGTGTGCGTGGTCGAGTGCACCTACGGCAGCTGCCAGCTTCCCGACCCGATTCCGCAGACACTGCTTCACCTGGAAGGAACCGAAGGCAGCATCAAACTGTTGCAGGACTACAAGGTCGAGGCGACCTGGGGTGGCGAGTTGCACAGGTTCGACCTGGAACCGGCGATGCGGCCGTGGGCGGTCAGGCCGTGGCACTGTGAGCAGGATGCCGTGGTCAACACCGTCCAGCATTTTGTCGACGGCTTGCGGGCTGGCGGGGCGTTCGAGACCACCGGTGAAGACAACCTGAAGACCTTTGCGCTGGTGATGTCGGCCTACGATTCCGCGGCATCGGGCGCGGTGGTGAAACCCTCGCGCTATGGGGTTGAGGGGGCAAAGGAATGAGCGTCCCACTGGACTTGCGTGCGCGGCTCAAGAACCCCGCCCTGTTGGTGGAACGCTGCAAAGTGGGGAGTCGCTGGGTCGGTCCGGCGGATGAAAACGCACTGCCGGTGCACAACCCCGCGACCGGAGAATGTATCGCAACGGTGCCCTCGCTGGATGCAACGATGGCAGACGTCGCCATCGGCGCGGCATTGACGGCGTTCCAGGCGTGGCAGGCGACCACGGCCAAACACCGCGCCGACATCCTGATGAATTGGCACCGGCTGATGCTGGAAAATCTCGATGACCTGGCGTTGATCCTGACGTTCGAGCAAGGCAAACCCTTGCACGAAGCCAAGGGCGAAATCGCCTTTACGGCCTCGTTTTTCGAGTGGTTCGCCGCTGAGGGGCGTCGCGCCTACGGCACGCTCATTCCGCCGCATCAGACCGACAAGCGGCTGGTGGTGATGCGCCAACCGGTGGGTGTGGTGGGCGTTATCACGCCGTGGAATTTCCCCGCCGGCATGATTGGCCGCAAGGTGGCACCGGCACTCGCTGCCGGCTGTACGGTGGTGATCAAGCCCGCCTCGCAAACACCTCTGACCGCGCTTGCGCTGGTGTGGCTGGCGGAGCAAGCCGGCGTGCCGGACGGTGTGGTGAATATCGTGACGGGGCCGGCGGCCGAGATCGGCAACGCCCTCGTCGACAGCCCCGAGGTGGCGAAAATCACCTTTACCGGGTCCACGGCCGTTGGAAAGCGGTTGTATGAGCGCTGCGCCAAAACCATGAAACACCTGTCGCTGGAATTGGGCGGCAACGCGCCATTTATCGTGTTTGCCGATGCCGATGTGGACGCGGCGGTGGCGGGCGCGGTGCAGGCCAAGTTCCGCAACGCCGGCCAGACCTGTGTGTGTGCCAACCGCATTCTGGTCGAAGCGCCCCTCTACGATCAGTTCGTCGCGCGGTTCGCCCAGGCGGTGGCCGCCCTCAAGGTCGGCAATGGCCTGGATGACGGCGTCAGCATCGGCCCGCTGATCGACGAGCGAGCGGTGAACACGGTACGCGCCCTGGTGGACGATGCCTGTCAGCGCGGCGCAGCGGTGCTCGGTACAGACAATCCGGTTGAGTTGGACGGCCATTTTGTCGAGCCGGTGATTCTGGTCGACGTTCCCCACGACGCGCGGGTCTGCCGCGAAGAAATCTTCGGGCCGGTCGCGCCCGTGTTGCGTTTCGATGGCGAGCGGCAGGCGATTGCGTTGGCCAACGCGGGCAAGGAAGGGCTGGCGGCCTACTTCTATTCCAGGGATGTTTCCCGCGTGTGGCGTGTGGCCGAAGCGCTGGAGTGCGGGCTGGTCGGGGTCAATACGGGGCTGATGACGACTGCCGAAGCGCCGTTCGGCGGGGTCAAGGAGTCTGGCTTGGGCAGGGAAGGCGGCAAAGAGGGGCTGGACGCCTTTCTCTACAGCAAAACCGTCTGTGTGGGCGACGTGTAGGGAACGTCGCGGCAGCAGGCAAGAAACATGACGCGCGTGCGTCACCCGACTCTGTGCGATGACCTGAGTCATCGCCTCTACAACAAAAAATCCGAGGGGTGAGAGCCATGAAAAATCTATTCGCAGGCATCGTGCTGGCGGGCATGACGTGGGTGGCGGCATCAGCCGCTTGCGCCGACACCAAGGTGATGACGACCTTGCCATCGTTCAAGGAGCCGTTTTTCGTCTACATGCAAAAGGCCCTGAAAAAAGCCGGTCAGGAGCAAGGCATGGAGATTGTCGAGGCTGACGGCGAGGGCGACTCCAATACGCAGTCGTCGCATATCGACCGCGCGATCTCGATTGGCGTCAAGGGCATCATCATCAGCCCGATCGACGTGAAAGCCCTGGGGCCGGCGATCCAGCGGGCCATCGATGCCGGCATTCCGGTGGTCACCATCGACCGCAGTGTATCCGGTGTCCATGGCCTGATCGGGCATGTGGGGGCGGACAACGTCGAAGGGGGGCGTGAGCAGGGCCGCTGGATTGCCCGGCATTTCCCCGACGGCGCGCGCATCCTCAACCTGCGTGGGCGCCCGGGGGCCAGTGCTGCGATCGACCGCAACAAGGGCTTGCATGAGGTGCTCGATGCCGACAAAAAGTACCGTTTCGTGGCCGAGCAGACCGGTAACTGGTTGCGTGACGAAGCCTACAACGTCACCGACGCAATCTACGCCGGCCTGGATAAAAAGGACTATCCGGATGTGATCGTGTCCGCGTCCGACGCGATGGGCTTCGGCGTGCAGGAGGCCCTGGAAAAATACGGTGTGCGCATGATCACGCCGCACATCACCTTCGACGCTGCGCCCGCCACCCTGGATGCGGTCAAGCTGGGCACCCGGGGCGGTGGTTTTGCCGCCACCATCGACCAATGGCCGGACCAGCAGTCGGTGTTGGCGGTGAAGATGATGGCGGACTTCCTGAAGGACGGTACCCGCCCTGAAAAAGCCGTGAACCTGATCGCACCGGGTGTGATCGATGGTTCCGCGCCGGCTGTCGTCAAACAACCCTGACCTGTCTCAACGCTACGGAGGCCGATATGTTACGTCTTGAGAATATCGAGAAGCAGTTTCCAGGCGTCAAGGCGCTCGGCGGTGTCAGGCTCACGGTGGGCAACGCAGAAGTGCATGCGTTGTTGGGAGAAAACGGCGCTGGAAAATCGACCCTGCTCAAGATCCTCGCGGGCGCGCAGCGGGCCGATGCGGGCACGATCCTGCTCGATGGCGCGGAGCATGTGTTCGCTTCACCGATCGAGGCGCAGCGCGCCGGCATCGCCACCATTTACCAGGAGTTCACGCTCTTCCCGATGCTGACGGTGGCCGAGAATATTTACAGTGGCCGAGAGCCCAAGCGCAGAGGGCTGGTTGACTATGGCGCCATGCGCAAAGGTGCGTGTGAGGTGATCGAACGGTTGGGGCTGGCCATCGACCCCGACCGGTTGGTGTCGCAGTTGACCGTGGGCGAGCAGCAACTGGTGGAGATCGGTCGCGCGTTGTCCATGAGTGCTCGCCTGATCATCATGGATGAGCCTACGGCGGCGCTGAGCATCCGTGAAATCCAGCGCCTGCACACGATCATCCGCGACCTGAAGGCGGCGGGCATTTCGGTGATCATCGTGACGCACCGCTTGAATGAGGTGTTCGAGGTGTGTGATCGCTACACCATCCTGCGTGATGGCGGGTTTATCGAAGACGGCAATGTGTGCGAGACCGATGAAGACACCCTTATCAAGCGCATGGTGGGGCGTGAAAAGTCTTCGCTGTTTTCCAGAGAAAAGTCGGCCGTGACCGGTCCCGTCGTCTTCGAGGTGCGCGGCTTGTGCAGTCAAGGCGTGGCGCGTACGGCGTCAATCCGGTTGCAGAATATCAATCTGCACGTTAGAGCCGGGGAGATCGTCGGGTTTGCCGGGCTGGTCGGCGCCGGCCGCACCGACGTCGCCCGGGCGGTGTTTGGCGCCAACCCGAATGTGACCGGACAGATCTTCGTGGCAGGAGAAGAGGTGTCGATCCGCTCCCCGGGCGACGCAATGAAGCACGGCATCGCGCTGGTGCCCGAAGACCGTAAACAGCAAGGCATCTTTCCGGAGCTGTCTTGCGCGAAAAACCTGTCGGTGTGTGTGCTCAAGGACCTGTCCCGGTTGGGCATCGTCAACGAGAAACAAGAAGCGCTGTTGGCCGAGCGCTACATCAAGGCGTTGCGCGTCAAACTCGCCAGCCAGCACCAGCCCATCAAGCTGTTGTCCGGGGGCAACCAGCAAAAACTGCTGCTGTCGCGCTGGATGGCGGTGCAGCCCAGAGTGCTGATCGTGGATGAACCTACCCGTGGCATCGATATCAGCGCGAAAGCGGACGTGCACCGCCTGTTGGCCGAGATGGCGCTCAAGGGCATTGCCGTCATTGTCATTTCATCCGAGTTGCCCGAAGTGATCGGTATCAGTGACCGCATTTACACCTTTTGCGAAGGACAGGTGACCGGTGAACTCAAGGGCGCAGCGCTGAATGAGGAGGCGGTGATGCAACTCATGACACCGACGGTTCTGACCAAACAGCGGATCGCCGTCGGCGGGCATTGACCGTCGGCCTGCATGACGTGAAGAACAAAAAAATCGAGGAATGATCATGTTTAAAGTTTCCACCGCGTTTTCTGCCGACACCGGAGCGGTTCCGGACCATAGAAAACAGTTGTATGGCACGCTGATCAAGGCGGCGCCGCTGATTTTTCTGGTGCTGTTGGTCATCGGGTTCGGTTCGGCCAACCCACGCTTCTTTCTCACCCAGAACCTGCTCAATATCCTGACCGAGGTTTCCATTTACGGCTTGCTGGCCGTGGGCATGACTTTCGTCATACTGACGTCGGGCATCGACCTGTCGGTGGGGTCGCTGCTGGCGTTCTGCGGCATGTGCGCGGCGTGGGTGGCGTCCGGCGGTTCGGGTGATGGCTTCAGCACCATCGCTGCAACCGGTCACCATTGGTCATTGGCGCTCGGGGCGGCGCTCGGCATTGGTCTTCTGGCGGGAGCGGTCCAGGGGCTGGCAATCACCCAATGGCGGATCCCGGCGTTCATTGTCACCCTGGGCGGCATGTCGGCCTTCCGCGGCCTGACGCTGCTGGTGGGCGAGGGCGGCCCGATCAGCGGTTTCGACGAGGGCTACCGGGCTTTTGGCAGCGCAAGCCTGCTGGGTATTCCTGTGCCTGCGTTGTTTTTTGTCGCAGTGGCCCTGCTGGGAATGGCGACCCTGCGCTTTTCCCGTTTTGGCCGGAACATCTACGCGGTGGGGGGCAACGTTGAAGCGGCACGCCTGACCGGCATCAATGTGCAGCGTACCTTGCTCTACGTGTACATGATCATCGGCGTGCTGGCGGGCCTGGCCGGTTTCATCCTGTCCGCACGACTGAATTCGGCGGAAGCCACGGCGGGCAATTCCTATGAGCTGCGGGTCATTGCTTCGGTGGTGATCGGCGGGACCAGCCTGTTCGGCGGTGTCGGCAGGATCTGGGGCACCATCATCGGGGCCCTGACGATTGGCGTGCTGATCAATGGCCTGGTCATGCTCAACGTTCAGTCTTACTGGCAGATGATTATCGTGGGGCTGATCATCGTGCTGGCGGTGGCCTTCGATACGTTCGCCAAGAGCAAGGTTCCGGTTTGACAGGGGGATTCAGGCGCAGTCCAGCGGAGAGGATTTCAAGTTGACACAAACCTACCAGTTGGTAGGATGGCCGGCGACTTCTTTCCAGAAGCAAGCAGGCGCCTGCGCTTTGAGTCGTTGCACCCGAGCGCAGGGCCTTTGACTTTTTCGGACACCCTCCGAAACCCTGAACAGGAAGACCGAATGAACATTCGCTACCTTGTTGCGGCGCTCTTCGCCGGCTTCATCGGATTCTCACCCGCTTATGCTGCCGAGCACGCCCATGCCGCAGCGCCGACCGTGGCAACCCAGGCCGGCAGCGAGGCGATTCCCCGGCTCACCCTTCTCCCGGTGCGTGCCGATGTGCTGAAGGACGGTTACGTGTATCTGCCGTTCCATGTCGACAACATGACCCTTCTGCCGCTGTACACCGAAATACATGGCGAAGCGGCGACGTCGCTGAAGCCGAAGATCGGCCACCTGCATGTCATGGTGGACAATAACGGCTGGAACTGGATTCACGCCCTCAACGACCCGATCTATTTCGGCCCGCTGAAACCCGGCGCGCACCAGGTCAGGATTGAGCTGGTCGACGCCGCGCACACCGTCATCGAAGTGCAGACCGCCACCGTGGTCGTGCCTTTTACGCGCACGCCCTGACCGAAACCTTCCCGAGTTGCCTGGATAGCTGGCACGGCTTAGGCTTTGCCGCTATTCAGGTGAGCGGGATGCCATGGTCATCAACAAAAAGATAAACACCGCGTCGGTGCACATGCAGTCGCTGCATCCGCTGGATACGGCGCTGGAGTTGCTGCATTTCGGCTTTCGCGGCCTGACGGTCAAGGCTGACCGGTTCCTGGCAACCCACGAACTGTCCCGCGTTCACCACCGTGTGCTGTACATCATCGCGCGGGCCGACGAGATCAATGTCGGTGACCTGGCGATGACCCTGGGGGTCAGCAAGCAAGCGCTGCATCGGCCACTGAAGCATCTGTTCGACCGGCAACTGGTGCATTACACCCGTGCGCCGGAACGCCATCGCTTCAAATTGCTTGCGCTCACGGAGCAGGGCGAAGCCGTCGAACAGACCGCCACCGAGCTGGAGCGCCAGGTGCTGCGCCAGGCGTTCGACAGCGTAACGCCCGAGGGGCAAGATGCCTGGACTGCCGTCATGACCGCTCTCGCAGACAACCTCAACGAACCCCTTATGTGACCCGTTCGCGCACCATGATGCATTTGGCGAGGGGGGCCAGCAGGGCTTCGGTCGCTTCCTCCGGCGACACCACGGTGGGGCTCACCAGCAGCGGGTCGCAGTGGCCGCTGCCGATCAGGTCGAGCACTTTGGGCATGTGAGGGCGTACGTTGCAGACTCCCACCGACAGTGTCACATCGCGCAGGTACATGCCGAAGAGCGGGATTGCCGGGTCTTCGAAGATAATGCCGATGCACGAGCAATGTCCGCCCGGCGCCAGTGCCAGCAGACCCCGATGCAACGCCCGGGGATCGCGCGTGGCCGACACCACCACGTCATAGCGCTCGTCGAGCACCGGTTCCAGCTCGACCTTTGCGCCGCTGCGTGAGGCAAGGTCGCGCCGGTATTCGTTGTCATCCAGGTAGTCCACGCTCGTGGCGCCTGCGGCGACCGCCATTTGCACGGCAAGCACGCCCAGGCTTTCGGTGCCGCCTACCACCAGCACCCGGGCTTCGTCGCGGGTGCTGATGGGGCGGCTGGTGGCCACCCAGGCATCGGTGAGGTTGTCGCTGGCGCTGGCCGCCGCCAGCGGGTTGATGCCGGGCGGCAGGGGCACCAACATGGCGTCGGCGAACGGCACGTCGACCACTTCGGAAAACAACCCGCCCCAGTCACCCCCTGCGGGCACGCCATAGGCCGCATGGCGTGGCACCGAGGTGCAGGCGGTGGCGCGCCCGGCCAGGCACTGCTTGCAGTTACCGCAGGCGATTTTCCAGGGCACGCATACCAGGTCGCCACGCTGCACGCTGGTGACGGCGCTGCCCACCTGCAGCACCTCGGCCACGCATTCATGGCCCAGTGCGAAGGGCGGCTTGAACGGCGTGACACCGGCGATCAGGCGGCGGTCCAGGTCACAGGAGGCCGACGCAATGGGGCGCACCAGGGCGCTGTGTGGGCTGGACAGTGGCGGGGATGGCGCTTCCCGCCACGCCAACTGACCGGGCCCTTCGACGGACAGGACTTTCATCGCTCAACCGCCCACGCTGAAGGTGGTAGTGGCTTTGGCGAAGAGCTTGCCGCTGTCATCCACGATTTCGGCGTCACAGATCGCCAGAGACCGTGTGCGCTCCACCACCCAGCCGTTGACCCGATAAGCCTGGCCGGCGCGCAGCGGTCGCACGTATTTGACGTTGAGGTCCACGGTCGAATGCGGGGTGCTGGTTTCCAGCGTCGAAAACAGCGCCAGCGCGGCGGCGCCATCCAGGCAGGTGGCAGCGAACCCGCCGTGCACTGCACCCGCCGGATTCAAGTGGCGGTCGTCGGGGCGGGCCTGGAGTGTGATCCTTCCGGTACTCGCCTCGACGGCGGTCAGGCCCATGGTCTGGCCAATGGAGGGGGATGGAACTTCTCCGCGAATGAGTGCGCGCAACGCTTGCAGGCCGGAGGTTTCAGGTGAGGTCATGGGCGTCTTCCTGCTGTGACCGGTTCGCCGGGCGTGGGACGCCGACCACCGTTCGCCAGTATTGTGAGAATGTTTTCAGGGGAACCATCGAGTGACGCTACACAACCTAAACGTTGTGAATACTTCAAGTCAACATTGTTGATTTGATGGTTTTGTTTCGCCGACAGGAAGCAATTGCCCTGCTTAATAAGAAACATTATTATTCACGCCCCGCCTCCCCAGTGCATCCGCGATGATTCCTCAGCCGCCCCGCAGAACAGGCTTTTTCGAGCACTACGAAGAGTTGATCGGGACCTGGACGCGTCGCCTGAGGAATCGTCAGCAGGCCGAGGACCTGGCCCATGACACATTCGTGAGGGTGCTTGAGTCGAAATCCGCACAAGTGGAGCAACCGCGCGCCTATCTGCATCAAACCGCGCGCAACATTGCGGTCGACGCCTATCGTCGGGAGGATCGTCGGGAAGCCCTGACCCTGGAAGCCTTTGACCAGAGTTCGCCGAACAATGGCGACCCGGAGCACTTCATGCACGCGATCCAGCTGGCGGACTCCATCGAGCAGGCCTTGACCGAGTTGCCGATCAACTGCCGCAGGATTTTCATCTGGCAGAAAATCGAAGGCCTCACCCAGCAGGAAATCGCCGAACGCCTGGGACTGTCAAAAAACATGGTGGAAAAGTATATGATCCGCACCTTGCGGCATCTGCGCGACCGTCTGGACGCGATGGCCCCATGACCCATGCCCGCTTTGAAACAGGACCTTCCATGATGGATAGCCGTGCCCGCGACGAAGCCGCGCAATGGTTCGTACAGTTGCAAGACGCCCCATTGAGCGTCGAGGATCGCCAACGCTTCGAGGCCTGGTGCGCCGAGCGCCCTGAGCATCAATACGAACTCGACGTGCTGCAAGGTTTGTGGAGTGCCACGGATTTGCTGCCCCAAGCGCGTTTGCAGGCGCTGTGTGATGCGCCGCCCGAGCGTTCCCGGCGCCGTCCGATCATGCGTTACGCCGTGGCGGCCAGTGTGTTGGCCGTAGCCCTGGGGTTGGGATTGTTCAGTGGGCTGGATCATCCCCAACCCTACAGCGCCGAATTCAGCACGCGGTTGGGCGAACACCGCCAGGTGGCATTGCCGGATGGCTCGGTGATGGACCTCAACGGCCGCAGCGTCGTTGCCGTGCACTATGAGAAAGGCCGGCGCGGTGTGGAGCTCAAGCAGGGTGAAGCGATGTTCAGTGTCGAGCACGACAGCAGCCGGCCCTTTGTGGTGGCGGCCGGGGCCGGGCAGGTCACGGTGACCGGAACGCGCTTCGATGTGCGTCGCGATGACGACCGGACGCGCGTGATGGTCGAGGCCGGGACCGTGAAGGTCCAGGGTCATGCACCGGACAAGGTGGTGACGCTGACGGCAGGCCTGGGCACCCACGTCGACAACAAAGGATCGGTGGCAGCGGCCTATGCGGTGAATACTGAAGAGTTGACTGCCTGGCGTACGGGCAAGCTGGTCTTCAACAATGCCTCGCTGGGTGAAGTCGCACGTGAGGTTTCGCGTTACCGTGAGCAACCGCTGCGAGTCAGTACGCCCGCGGTGGGCAACCTGCGACTGACCAGTGTGTTCAAGGCCGACGACACGGACGCCTTGCTCAAAGCGCTTCCGCACATCCTGCCGGTGGCCTTGCGCAGCTTGCCGGATGGCAGCCAGGAAATTATTTCACGCTGAGATTCAGGTTTTTTTCGAGTTCTTCGTCTTCTCCTGCAACTGCAACTGGTTTGCATTAACAGCTGCATACACTTGCGATCACAGGACTAGGTTCGACGTGAAAAAATCCACCGTCAACAACAATAAAACTTCCCGCTGGGCACCCCTGGCCCTGGCGATTGCCGTCAGCGCCGCGCTGCCCTGCGCCTACGCTGCCGACGCGATTCATATCCAGGCCCAGCCCCTGGGCGCGGCGCTGAGCCAGTTGGGCCAGCAAACCTCCCTGCAAGTGTTCTTCAGCCCCGATATGGTTGCGGGCAAGCAGGCCCCGGCGGTCGACGGCAACCTGTCGCCCGAGCAGGCGCTGCGCCAGTTGCTGCAAGGCAGTGGGCTGGACTATCAGATCGATGCCGGCTCCGTCACCCTGCGCCCTTTGGGCAGCGGCACCGGTGAAGCCGGTTCGCCCATCGAGCTGGGCACTACCGACATCAAGGTTGTTGGCGACTGGCTTGGCGATGCCAACGCCGAAGTGGTGCAGAACCATCCCGGCGCGCGTACGGTGATCCGCCGTGAAGCCATGGTGGAGCAGGGCGCCATGAACGTCGGTGATGTATTGCGTCGCGTGCCTGGCGTACAGGTGCAGGAGTCCAACGGCACCGGCGGCAGCGATATTTCCCTCAACGTCGGCGTGCGCGGCCTGACCTCGCGGCTGTCGCCACGCTCCACCGTGTTGATCGACGGCGTGCCGGCTGCGTTTGCGCCCTATGGCCAACCACAACTGTCGATGGCACCGATTTCCGCCGGCAACCTGGACAGCATCGACGTGGTGCGTGGCGCCGGTTCCGTGCGTTATGGACCGCAGAACGTCGGTGGTGTGATCAACTTCGTGACCCGCGCGATTCCCGAGAAATTCTCCGGTGAAGTCGGCACCACCTTGCAGACCTCCGCCCACGGCGGCTGGAAGCACATTGAAAATGCCTTTATCGGTGGCACAGCCGACAACGGCATCGGCGCCGCGTTGCTGTACTCCGGGGTCAATGGCAACGGTTATCGCAGCAGCAACAACTCCAACGACATTGACGACGTGATCTTCAAGACCCACTGGGCGCCGACCGATCAAGACGACTTCTCGCTGAACTTCCACTACTACGACGCCAGCGCCGACATGCCGGGCGGCCTGACCCAGGCGCAGTTCGACGCCAATCCGTACCAGTCGGTGCGCGACTGGGACAACTTCAGCGGCCGCCGCAAGGACGTGTCCTTCAAGTACATCCGTCAGATCGACGACCGCACCCAGGCCGAAGTGCTGACCTACTACTCCGACAGCTTCCGTGGCAGCAACATCGCCAACCGCGACCTGCGCACCATCGGTTCCTATCCGCGCACCTACTACACGTTCGGTATCGAACCACGGGTGTCCCATGTGTTCGACCTGGGGCCGAGCACCCAGGAAGTCAGCCTGGGTTATCGCTACCTCAAGGAAGGCATGCACGAGCAGGCCACCAGCCTGGGCCTGGTCAACAACGTACCGACGCCGGTGGGCCGCAGCGATGGCCATGTGTACCAGGACCGCACCGGCGGTACCGAAGCCAACGCGTTTTATGTCGATAACAAGATCGATATCGGCAAGTGGACCATTACGCCAGGTATCCGCTTCGAGGACATTCGTACCGAGTGGCATGATCGTCCCGTTATTCCGCTGACCGGCCCGCGCACCCAGGAAAAACGCCGCGAGGTCCACAACAACGAACCGCTGCCGGCTTTGAGCGTGATGTACCACGTGTCCGATGCCTGGAAATTGTTCGCCAACTACGAGACTTCCTTTGGCAGCCTGCAATACTTCCAGCTTGGCCAGGGCGGCGTCGGCGACCAGACCGCCAACGGCCTGAACCCGGAAAAGGCCAAGACCTACGAGGTCGGTACCCGTTATAACGACAAGGTGTGGGGCGGGGAGCTGACGTTCTTCTACATCGACTTCTCGGATGAGCTGCAATACGTCAGCAACGACGTGGGCTGGACCAACCTCGGCGCCACCAAGCACACCGGTATCGAAGCGTCGGCCCACTACGACTTGTCGAATCTGGATTCGCGCCTGGAAGGCCTGACCGCCAATGCCGGCTTCACCTATACCAAGGCCACCTCCGAGGGTGACGTGCCGTTCAAGGGCCGCGACCTTCCGCTGTACTCCCGTGAAGTGGCGACCCTGGGCCTGCGCTACGACGTCAACCGCTGGACACATAACCTGGACGTCTACGCCCAGTCCGGCCAGCGTGCACCGGGCACCACCAGCACCTACATCACCCAGGGCACGGCTGATGGGCAGTTTGGTGATATCCCGGGCTATGTCTCGGTCAACGTGCGCAGCGGTTATGACTTCGGTGCGCAATTGTCGAACCTGAAACTGGGCGTGGGTGTGAAAAACGTCTTTGACCAGCAGCACTACACCCGTTCCAGTGACAACAACGCCGGACTGTACCTGGGCGAGCCGCGCACCTTCTTCGTGCAGGCCAGCGTCGGGTTCTGATTCAAGGTGGATGTGAACAATCGCAGCCCAAGGGCTGCGATTTTTTTTGCCTGTTTCCTACAGTTTATTAAGATGGCTAACTGCTTCGGCAGGAACCGATTCCGACAGTCTCACCACACATGGGGATACCTAATGGCGCCGATGACACTGGGCGTCACAGGTTTATCGTCTGACCCCATTGCATTGGAGACACCTATGTCGGTATCGACGCTAGACACATCCCGGTCCAAGTTGCCTACGCCTGAAGCCCCACAGGCCGGCCCCACGTCCAAGGCGCAGGCCAGGCCATCGGCACCGGTGACAGCAGGCATTCATTTCCCCACCGGGCAGGACAAGGCCGGGCCGGTGTTTGGTGAGGTGTCGCCTTCACCTGACCGGTACGGTCCTTTTCCTCACGCCTCACAGCGGCCTGGCACGAAACCTGGGGCGTCGCAGCCGCAGAGCTTTCTGGACATGCTCAAGCAGCTGTTGGCTCAATGGTTGGGTGGCAATCGCCCTTCCAGACCCCATGCCTGCAACAGCGCGCCACCCAGGCCGAATCCCTCTCTTGGCAGGCCTGATCCGGTTTACTCGACGAAGAACAATGATGAGCTGACCAAGCAGTTGCTGGATAACTTCAAGGCGTTTCGCGACCCGAAAAACCCGGGGTTTATCTCGCGCGACAGTCTCGAGGCCATGGCGGGTCAATCATTGGTGGGGGCCAGCCCCGACAAGCAGGAAAACATCAAGCTAGCCAGGGAAATACTGCGGCGACCGGACCTGGTAGCCGCCATGGACCGGCACTCCAGCACCGGAGCCCAAGATGGGCTGATCGACCGGCAAAATCTGGGCATGCTCATGGGCAGCGAGAACTTCTTCAAATACAAAAATGACCAGGAGTTGACCGGAGAAATGCTTGAGCACTTCGATGGCTTGAACGGTTACGGGGGCAGGGGGATCAGTAGCAACGATCTCAAAAAGCTCGCAGCCCAGCCGCTGACGGGGGACTCGGCCAAGGATCACCTGATCCAGCTGGCTCAGGAATTCCTCAAGCGCAGCGATCTGCGGGACAAGCTGGACAGGAACAATGACGGTCAGATCAGTCGTTGGGAGCTTCAGCGGCTGCCGCGCTGATGAGTCAACCGGTGCCGCAGCCTGCGCGCGGCACCGGTTGTATCAGGAACGCAGAGGTCATATCCGTCGGGATGATGAAAACCGACGGTTTTTCAGGCGTCGAGATCAGGATCCATAAATGCCCTCCACCTCGTTTCAATCGCGTCAGGTCGGTTGTTCTGATTCCTTTCATGCGAACTCAAACACTGACAGTCATGCAGTACCAGCAGACCCGCAGCTCCCGGGCTCAGCGCTCACCTACATCACTGAAGTCCGTCGCATGAAAGCCTTCGAAGGCCAACGAAAATTCCGTGCGCCTGTTGCCGATGACTTCTGTCGCGGCCTGCTGCCAGCCGTCAATACTGACTTGACGCCCAAGCGAGCGGGCGGAGCGCTTTCATCATTGCTCGGCGGGCTGAAAGCGCTCTGGCGCGGCCACCAGGCTGACTGATCTTTTTACATGCTGTCATGGGTATTCAAAGAACTGGCGGAACTGCGGCGCCTGATCAACCACACAGGTTTTGCTTGCCTTACTGGAATCCATTCGACGATTTCGGCCATCACGGTGGCAATCATCAGGCTGGCGCGTACTTGAAAAGAGTTGGAGAAAACCCATGACAATCGAGGGTGCATTACCCCACGGAAGACTGGCGGGCATTGACGGGGCGGGAGTGCGACCCTTTGAGTCCACACCGGTCGGTCTGCACGACGCCTGGAACCAGGCCCCTCACGGCAGGGCCTACCAAGATGGAGTGTCACACCGGCCCCTGTTACTGCGCGGTGCGATGTCTGCGTTGCACCACCGCGCGTTGCGTAATGCTCCCGTGGAGCGCGTGCGTTTGTTGCAGCCCGATGCCAGCTCGACGGACAGTCAACTGGCGACCGCCATGGAAAAAAACTTTGGCGTGCTGCATGGTTTTCTCAAGGACGGTCGCTTGACGCCGTCTGCCCTGCGAAAAGTCGCGGCCAGTCCTCTGGGTGACAGCGAGGAACTGGACCAGATGATTCGGGTGGCGAGGGAGCTATGCGACCGCCCTCAACTGATGGACGCAGTGTTCAGCTGCGATGGCGATATCACTCGCGACAGCCTGCGTGCGGCGGCCCTGGCCTCACCGCGCAACAGCTCGCCGAGTGTCTTCAGCCAGGACCCGTTCCATGCCCAGGGCAACGCCCAGGTGGTCAAGGCTTTTCAAGGCCTTTTCGAGCAACTGAGGGATACGTCCAGGGACCGCATGTATTTTTTCGAACCGTATCAATATGTGAAGATCGCCAGTCTGGAGTCGGTCATGCAAGACCCCTATGAGACAGACGCCCAGGGGCATCCGGTGCTGGACCCCTCCACCGGCATGCCGAGGCCCGAGCACAGCGAGCTCTGTGTATACACCGCCAAGAACATCCTCGAACGCCCCGGTTTGTTGCGCTCATTGGAGCGCGCCAATGAAGCTCGCCTGTTTGGCCCGCCTCAACCGGCGGGCTATCTGAGCAACAAGAGCCTGGAACGTTGGTTCGAGCAGGATGCGACGCGCAAGGCGGGATGATGCTCTGGCTCATGCTTTCAGGATTTTGCCGCTGACAGCCACCCCGATCAGCAGCACCGCGAGCAACACAAAGGCAGTGGCCAGGCTGCTGCCGTGAGCGATAAAGCCGATCACGGCGGGGCCGGCGAGAATGCCGGCATAGCCCAGCGTAGTGATGGCCGGCACCGCGATATGTTCCGGCATGACCTTTTGCTTGCCGACTGCGGTATACAACACCGGCACGATGTTCGAACAACCTGCACCCACCAGGGCATATCCCAGCAACGCGGCCTCCCAGGCGGGAAACAGGGTCGCCAATAACAGACCCGAAGCAGCCAGCACGCCACCTGTCACAATCACCCGGGTGGCGCCCAGGCGACGCACGATGGCATCACCCGTCAGGCGTCCGACGGTCATGGTCAGTGCAAAGGCCGCGTAACCCAGGCCTGCATAGGCTTCGTCCATGCCTCGTTCGGCGCTGAGAAATACCGCGCTCCAATCCAGCACGGCGCCTTCGGTCAGGAACACGATGCAGCACAGGCAGCCGATAAACAGCACCACGCCGTGGGGAACAGCGAAAGCGGGGCCTGAACTCTCGCTGCCGTAAGGCAATAGATGGGGGCCTGCCTTGAGCAGCGCCAGTACCATCACCACGACAGCCACCAAGGTCGCGTGCAAAGGTGCGAGCCCCAGCCCCAGAAGCCCGGTCACCCCTGCCGCGCCGACGATCCCGCCCAGGCTGAACAACCCGTGAAAGCCCGACATCATGGTTTTTCCGCTGGCCCGTTCGACGATCACCGCCTGCAGATTGACGGTGGAGTCCACCGTGCCCAGCCCGGCTCCAAACACAAACAGCGCCGCTATCAGCAACGGGATGGAACTGACGGTCGCCAGCATCGGCAAGGCCAGGCAGATCATGAGCGTGCCTGCCGTCAGCACACGCCGGCAACCGTAGCGTGATGCCAATATGCCGGCCAGCGGCATGGCAATGATCGAGCCTACGCCCAGGCACAATAGCAACAGCCCCAGTGTGCCTTCACCCAGTTGCGCACGCGCCTTGGCATACGGCACCAGCGGCGCCCAGGCGGCGATGCCGAAACCGGCGATAAAAAAAGCGATACGGGTCGACATTTGTTCCAGCCGGCCGGGAACCACGGGCGCTGGAGTGGAGATGGCAGTCATGAAAAGTCCTTGGTAATGCGTTCTGCGAACGATGTCCGGTGCGACATCCTTGCACATCAGGCCGAAACGAGCGAGCCGGGCTCCCCTGTAAATATCAGCGCTGAGTTTTATTTTTACAAAGTGGGAACGCAATCAGACGGAGTCGCCACATAGAGGTGATCGGTTTCGCGGGAGGCCGTCTGGAAGGTGCGTAATTCCTGTGGGAACTGGTGAACCCCGGGCTTCTTGCAGTGGATTACCACCTTCCAGACCGCTTCCCCCGTTTGGCCTGTTCTGTATACGCTTGACGCGGACAATCGAATGGATGAACCGATGA
Source organism: Pseudomonas sp. SDO524_S393 (assembly GCF_054071875.1). Lineage (NCBI taxonomy): Bacteria > Pseudomonadati > Pseudomonadota > Gammaproteobacteria > Pseudomonadales > Pseudomonadaceae > Pseudomonas > Pseudomonas sp. SDO524_S393. Next base: position 80,626 of record NZ_JBSVVZ010000008.1, read on the forward strand.
ACACGCTCAGGCAGCCAGCAGCATGACCCAGTTCTACGATGCGCGGGGCAATATCTATGGCGTCGTCAGCCCGGTCTCTTTGCGCGCGCGGGGCATCGACGTACCCGAGACCGCCATTGAAGCCTCGCGTACACGCCAGGTGTGGACGCATGCGGCGATCGCCTCGGAGTGCGGCTGGGGGCCGACGCCTCGACCGCCCGGTGCCAAAACCCACCGTTGTGACGGACTACTGGTCGGCCCATTTCAGGCCGCCGCGCCCTTCGATCTGTTGATCGTCAATACCGACGGCTCCCTGGCCGAGCGCAGTGGTAACGGCCTGACAATTTTTGCCCAGGCCCTGACGGACCAGGGGTTGATGACCCGAGCCTGTGAGCTGCGGGTCCATCACGATAAGCCAGATGCCGTGTCACCCGTGACCACGCGGGTTGAGCCCGCGGACTACGAGCAGGTCACCGGTTTCTGGCTGAGCCTGGGGCAACCCGGGTTCGGGCCATTGTCGGTGGGAGCCGAAGGCGTGGAGCCGGCGGTGCTTGGGAGCACCGAGTTCAGTCACCTGACCGCGCTGGCTGCTCTCAATGAGCAATGGTCGCGCAGTCAGTTCGTACGGGTGGGCAATCCCCATTGCGTGACCTTGCTCGAGCGGGCTTCGGCATTGCCGGACAACCCGCAGATGCTTCAGCCGGCACTCTTCGAAGCCCTTCAAACCGTCGCGTTTGCACCTCCCGTCGGCTCCGGACAACCCTGCGCAGCTGGGGTCAATCTGCAATGGGCGGTGCATGCATCGGGCAATCGAGTCATCGCACGGGTGTTCGAGCGGGGAGAGGGGCCCACCGCGTCATCGGGGACCAGCGCCAGCGCGGTGGCTTGCGCTGCGTGGCGAGCGGGTTGGGTCGAGGCGGGAGAGGTAGCGGTGATAATGCCGGGTGGCACGGCGCCAGTGCGGCTACAGGCTCAAGGCGAAAACCTGGTGAGCGTCAGCCTTTTCGGGACTGCACGGCGGCAAGAGTAACAGTCGTTGAAACAGCTGATGCTTATATGGGGGTCAGTTGTTTCTTAATGGCTTATAACTATTGGGATAAGTCCATGTAGGGCGATTCTTATTTTTGCGATGTGGCATATTGAATTGTTTATTGTTTTGTAAAAGATTCTTCCAAAGTTGTTGTGTGAAACTTCCTTTTAACGTTTTTGAAAGCCGATTTTTCCCGGGAATCGCTAAGCTTTGGCGCGTCAAGACGCTTTTCCTCGGCAACTTTTCGTTATCTAGCAGGGGGGCGTTTTTTTCTCAGAGACTTATTGATGGCGGGTAACAACGGATGGTTAACGCGTTTGTTTCGTCACGTTTCAAATTAACCCTTCCAGGCATGAATATCGATTTCGAAGTGCTGGCATTCAAAGGCGCGGAGGTGATAGATCAACCTTATTTCATCGAGGTACAAGCGGTCAGTGAAGATGCCTTCCTCGACCTGGAGGCGTTGCTCCATCAGCCTGCCTATCTGGATTTCGGCGAGGAGGGCGCAGGCCTGCACGGGCAGGTTTACGAGGTCGGTCGCAAGGAGGCGGGGCGCCGCCTCTGTCGCTACCACCTGACATTGGCGCCCCGTTTGGCCAACCTGGCCCATCGACGGGACCAGCGAATTTTCCAGCAGCGCAGTGTGCCGCAGATCATCGCCGCGGTTCTGGAGCACCACGGCATTCTGGCGGATGCCTTCATGTTCGAGTTGGGCCCGGTGATCTACCCGCCGCGAACATTCTGTGTGCAGTACGCGGAGACCGATCTGCATTTCATCCAGCGGTTATGTGAAGAAGAGGGCATTCACTACCATTTCCGCCACAGCCCGCAGGCGCACCTGCTGGTATTTGGTGATGATCAGACGGTGTTCCAGCGTTTGCCCGCGCAGCCTTATTGCGCAGAGGGCGGGCTGCCAGCCGAAACGCGAGTGATCCAGCGTTTCGACGTGCGACTGGCGACGCGCAGCGGACAAACGGTTCACCGTGATCATGACTTCGAGCACCCTTCGCTGCGCGTGCAAGATACTGCGGGGACTGTCCCGGGTTCCCTTCTTGAGGACTATCACTACCCGGCAGGGTTCAAGCGCCACGCACGTGGCCGGCAATTGGCCCGGCGCGGATTGGAGCGTCATCAGCGTGATCGCCATCGCGCCGTGGGCCGCAGCGATCAACCGTTGTTGCGCAGTGGGCACTTCCTTGAATTGCGTGATCACCCCGACCCCTCCTGCAACGACCTGTGGTTGATCACTTCGGTCCGTCACGAGGGGTATCAGCCTCAGGTGCTGGAGGAGGCTGCGCCGGGTATGGATGTGTTCCAGGGGTATCGCAATCGTTTCACCGCAACACCCTGGCGTGCCGTGCATCGACCGCCGCTCAAGCATCCCAGGCCGACCATTCCTGGCAGCCAGACCGCAACAGTGACCGGGCCCACTGGCGAGGACGTGCACTGTGATGCTTATGGTCGAGTGAAAGTGCGCTTTCACTGGGACCGCCTGGACAAGACCTGCGATAAAAGCAGTTGCTGGGTGCGGGTGGCGTCCGGCTGGGCGGGCAACGGTTTCGGTGTCACGCTGATTCCGCGAGTCGGGATGGAAGTGCTGGTGACCTTCCTCGAGGGGGACCCGGACCGTCCGTTGATCAGTGGTTGCCTGACGAACGCACTGCACCTTCCGCCTTATCCTCTGCCACAACACAAAACGCGCAGTGTCTTGCGCAGCAACAGTTCCCCGAATGGTGCCGGCGCCAACGAGCTGCATCTGGAGGATCGCCAGGGTGAAGAACTCATCTACCTCCGTGCTCAACGAGACCTGGAGCAACAGGTCGGGCATGACAGCCGGTTGGAAGTGGCGGGGGAACGGCATGAAATCATCCGCGGGCTAAGCTCGGTTCACCTGGACAGTGAAGATCACCAGCACATCACGGGTGAGCGAAAGGTTGTGCTCAAGGCTAGCGACCATCTGCAGGTGCACGGCAGCAGCCAGACCCATGTTCGCCAGACCCTGATGGTCGAAGCGGGTCAGGAGATTCATCTCAAGGCCGGTGCGAGCCTGGTCATCGACGCCGGTGCTCAACTGAGCCTCAAGGCGGGGGGAGAGCACCTGTTGATCCAGGCCGGCGGTATTTTCAGCAGCCGGCCGATCACGCCGGGAGGTGTGCCGCCTGACATTCGATCCGCCGTACCGTCAGGGCCGGGCAGCACGGTTTCAGCGCCTATCGCTATCACCCGTGAAGCCAGGTTTTCAACTGTTCAGGCGTCGATCATGGCGCTGTCCAGGCAACTGGGCGCGGACTATTGCCCGGTGTGTGAGCGCTGTCGCGAAGGCCTGTGCGACAACACGGGGAGGGCTGCATGATGCCGTGCTTGCCCCGCCAGTGGATGGCTCAACAGCAACAAAAGGGGCACCGGCTGTGCCTGATGCTCGAGGGCGGCGACGAGGCACGGCAACCGTTGCTCGCCGCGCGTAGCCTGTCGCAGTATCAAAACCTGTATGCCGAGACCGTCCTGGCAACGCTGGCGGCGTCGGGACCGGTGATTCTGCTGTTGGAACAGTTGAACGAGCCCGCGCTGGTCAACCTGTTGCAACGTCCCGAGACGAACTGGGGCTGGCTCGGCAGCTTGCCCGGCGAGGCGCTGGGCGACCTTGCTCGACACTGGCGCGACCGCCTGATAATCGGGCCTGAGGATGATCGTGCCTTTTATCGCTGCCATGACAACCGCACCCTGGGACGTGCCTTGGCGCACCTGCCCGCAGTGCATTGGCCGGCGTACCTCGGCCCGCTGATCAGCGTGTGTTACTGGCACGACCACCAATGGCACTGTCACGAAAACCCGTCTCCCGGCGATCACCCGCCACCCATTCCCGAGCCCTGGCTGGACACTCCCAACCCCCAGGCGGTCACCATCCTGCACTCCAACATCCTGCGTTACCTGCTGGCTGAGCACAGTGAAGACCTGGCGGCTCTGGTCGCCCTCCATGACCCGAATACCTGGCTGACCCAGGTGCTGGAGCAGGCACGGGTCTGGCAATGGCGGAGGCCGGAGCAGTTGGCGTTTCTGGTGGTAGGACGCCTGGAAGAAGTTGTTCGCGACAGCGTGATGGTGTGGCAAGCGAGGGTGGGCGAAACACCGGAGCAGCACTTTGAACGGCTGATGGAACAGTGGCATTTGATGAGGAAACAGGATGAGTAGGCGTGGGATTTTTTTGTGTATGGCCTTGGTAACGATTGGGCTTTCGGGGTGTGCGGGCAAGTCGACTGACCGCTTCACCGTCGAGGTGGATTTGCCGCCGAATTTTGAACTCAAGACTGCGGCCAACTACGAGCCCGCTACGGGGACCGATTGCAGGTTGCCGCTCCGTCGTGGCAAGAGGCCCGAGCGCAAGCTGTTTTTTACCGACTATAAACCGGCTGCCAGCAGGGTGAGTTATGAGCTGCCGTTGAGTGAAACGATTGAGGGCTGCCCAACGGTGTTGCGCAGTGTGCGGTTCGATTTTTATGCGAAGTGGGGAGTTCGAGATACGGACATCGGGGGAGACTTTGCAGGTATTTCCATTCGTGACCGTGAGGAGGGGGAGAAGCTGGAAATACCGGGCCCGAGTGTCCAGGCGTTTTCTGGGCAGTGCCGATGGTTGTTTCGCACGGTCGGCCCTCTGCATGCGATCAGGAAAATCCTGGAGTGCCGCGCTATGGATAAGCAGGGTCGGCGGCAGCAAGACAGGATGGCGGGTGGTGCTGTACCACGAGACCAGTTGGCGGGAACAACGCTCAGGATGGTGCTGACATTGACTGACGAGGAACAACCGGCGTTTGCTGATAGCTGGGTTGCTGTTCCGGGGGGATGGAGGCGTTGCAGAGGCAAGAGTTTTGAAGACCTTTATGCGTTCTGCTATGGCAACACCACCCATTTCAAACCTATAAAAATGCCGGATGGTCGCATTTGCGATGTCTATCCGACTTGCAAGTAAACCAGGAGAGAACCATGAAACTGGACGCACGGAAGCAATCTTTTTTCAGTGATGCGCGACCTGGTCCGCCATGTCGCCCACTTGCCACCGATGGTCGCGCGACCGCATCCACCGCAACGCCACGCCTTGAAGAAGATGGCGGAGCTGGGCTTCGGCCCGCCCGAGCCGACCTTGTCGGGTATGGTGCTGTTTCCCAACAAGCATTCCGTGTTGGAAATGCGGCCCTTGCGGGTCCTGCGTCCGATGCTGTCCACCGAAGACCGTTTCTGTGCCTTGAACCTGTATCAGTTGGCATTGTTCGCGACACTGAGCTACTGCGACTTCGGCCAGCAGCCGCCCACCCAACCTCAGGATGAAGTCCGTTTTCCGTTGGAGCCCACCGTTGGAAACCTGTTCGCTGCACAGCTTGCGGGATACCACGATGCGAATACCTGGCTGACCCAGGTGCTGGAGCAGGCACGGGCCTGACAATGGCGGAGGCCGGAGCAGTTGGCGTTTCTGGTGGTAGGACGTCTGGAAGAAGTTGTTCGCGACAGCGTGATGGTGTGGCAAGCGGGGGTGGGCGAAACGCCAGAGCAGCACTTTGAACGGCTTATGGAGCAGTGGCATTTGATGAGGAAACAGGATGAGTAGGTGTTGGTTTTTTGTGTGTATTGCCCTGGTGATGGCCGGGCTTTCGGGGTGTGCGGGCAAGTCGGTGGATCGCTTTACCCTGGAGATAGATTTACCGCCGAACTTTAAGCTCAAGACTGCGGCCAACTACTTGCCCGCAACGGGTACCGACTGTACGTTGCCGCGCCGTCGTGGCAAGAGGCCCGAGCGCAAGTTGTTTTTTACCGACTACAAACCGATTGCTAGCCGGTTGAGTTATCAGTTGCCGTTGAGTGAAACGATCGAGGGTTGCCCAACGGTGTTGCGTAGTGTGCAGTTTGATATTTATGCGAAGTGGGGGACGCAATTCTCGGATGTTGGCGGGGATTTATCAGGGATTTCTTTCCTGGATGGATTTGATGCAGACCTTCCAGGAATGCCAGACACGGGTGTTCAGAAGCTTTTTGGGCAATGTCGCTGGTTATTCCGAACGGTGGGACCACAGCACGGAATCATCAAAATCTTGGAGTGCGACCCTATGGAGGCAATGGATCAAACTCAAAAAAAACGGGTGGGTGGTTCCGTACAACGAAGTCAGCTTGCGGCGAAAACGCTTAGGGTGGAGTTGGCGTTGAGTGAAGAGGAGCAACCGGCGTTTGCTGATAGCTGGGTTGCTGTTCCGGGTGGATGGAGGCGTTGCAGAGGCAAGAGTTTTGAAGATCTTTATGCGTTCTGCTATGGCGACACCACCCATTTCAAACCCGTAACAATGCCGGATGGCCGCACCTGCGATGTCTATCCGACTTGCAAGTAAACCAGGAGAGAACCATGAAACTGGACGCACGGAAGCAATCTTTTTTCAGTGATACCAAGCCGGCCTGTGCATTGCGAGGACAGTGGGTAAGCTTTTGCCTGGTCGATGAGCAGGGTATGGGCGCGGCATATGGTGGCCTGCCGTACACCGCCCGTGACAGCGCCGGCCGGCAATACAAGGGCCGGTTGAATGGGGAGGGATTCGCCAGGCTGCCGGATATTTACTGCGGCCCGGTGGTTCTCCTGTTTGATGAGTCGTACACCGGTGAGGAACAGCCCTACAGTCTTCTGATCAAACGCTCCAACTACCCCCTGCCGATCACCGAACTCCAGGTCCGCGCTGAACGTACCCGATTTGCCGCGAACGATGGTTCATACCGGGAAGACAATCCTGCGCAACAGAAAGCCGACCACTTCTATCAAGTCGAAGTGCGCGACCTTGTCCGCCATGTCGCGCATTTGCCACCGATGGCCGCGCGACTGCATCCGCCGCAACGCCACGCCTTGAAGATGATGGCGGAACTGGGCTTCGGCCCGCCAGAGCCGACCCTGTCGGGGGTGGTGCTGTTTCCCAACAAGCATTCCGTGTTGGAGGTGCGGCCTCTGCGGGCCCTGCGTCCGATGTTGTCCACCGAAGACCGTTTCTGTGCCTTGAACCTGTATCAGTTGGCATTGTTCGCGACACTGAGCTACTGCGATTTTGGCCAGCAACCACCCATCCAACCCCAGGATGAAGTCCGTTTTCCGCTGGAGCCCACCGTCGGAAACCTGTTCGCTGCACAGCTCGCGGGATACCACGATGCGTGGCGTGTCGATCCGCAGCAGACGCAACGTTTCTATCCCGTTTACGAAGAGGTTCCTTACTCGCGGCGATTCGAGATCCTGCCCTTTGACCCCGAGCTGTATTCACGCAACCGTCCGGGACTGGGCAAGGATCAGGAGCATCCGGCAGGCTTGCACTTTTTTGATGACGAACAGTTTGGCACCGACACGCAGGCGTTCATTACTCATCACGACGAGGTGATCCTGATTGCCGTGCGCGGCACACTCAGTGGTGCCGATGCCGTGCGGGACGCCAACGCCCATCAGGTGGTTTTCGCCGAGGGAGTGGGTAAGGCGCACGAGGGTTTTTATCAGGCCTACCGTGCTATGCACAGTTTTGTCCTGAGGTACCTCGGTCAGTTTCACACCGGTCAGCGCGTTGTGATATGCGGCCACAGCCTCGGCGGCGCGATCGCTTTACTGCTGGCCGAAGGCTTGCGCCGAACCAAGGTCGCTCGCTACAACATTCTCCTCTACACCTACGGCGCCCCCCGCGCCGCCGACTCTGAGTTCGTAACTGGCGCTTCCGCTCTGGTGCACCACCGCATCGTCAACCACAACGACCCGGTGCCCAGCGTTCCCGCGACCTGGATGAACACCACCGCCAAACTCTGGGTGCCCGGCGCGGTAGCGCTGTTCAGCGCTCCGGCACCCGGTGGGTTGTTGTTCGCTGCCGGTCTGGTGCGTGTGGGAGGCAACCCCTATCAGCACCATGGTGAGCAGCAGCATTTCATGCCGATCACGTTGGCGGACGGTACGCAATCATCGGTGCTGTGGAAACCCGGGTGCGAGTCCATTCAGGAGGCGGCCTGCAACCGCGCCCAGCAGCTCCACGGCGATATGCCCGACCGTGACAATCTGCTGAAACAGCTGTTCCAGGCCAACCATCACTTCATGACCGCCAGTTATATCCCGGCGGCCTGGGCGACGCTTCGCCGTTGGCAGCAAACCGTGGACAGTAACGGTCCGTTGATCACCCAGAGGGAGTTTGCGCTGATTGACCATGCTTTGGAGACCATGCGTCGACAGCTGCGCGACAAACGCCTGGAGCTGGCCCGCCGTCGACCGGCGAATGATCGCAGCTATGAACCCAATGAAGCCCTGAACGCGGAAATCGACCGTTTGCACACCAGTCGCCAACGGCTGGAAAGCCTGCGTTGGCGCCACCTCGAAGCACGGGATGTGTATGGCGACCAGGCCGAATCCCAAAACCTGCAAGCGAGCCTCAAACGCTGGTTCGATCACCCTGAAAACCATGAACGACCTCAGGTCGCCAGCATTCCTCCCGCCACAAACGTCGAACGCAGGAGGGCGCAACCGCTGGACATCGACGCCATCGTCTGAACCCGGGCGCTTACACGAACTCCACTTGGGCCGGTTGTCGTTTCATCAGCACTTTGCCATTGCGAATCGAGTACAGCGGCAAACCCTGGCTGCGAATGACCTCGTAATCGCTGTCTGCCGACAGGATCAGCAGGTTGGCTGGTCGTCCGGGCTCCAGGCCATAACGGTCCCCCAGGGCCATGGCCTTGGCGCTGTTGTCGGTCACCAGGTCGAGTGCGCGTTGCAGGTTGCGATAGCCCAGCATATGGCAGATGTGCAGACCGGCTTCCAGCACCCGCAGAATATTGCCGTTACCCAGGGGGTACCAGGGATCGACGATGGAGTCCTGGCCGAAACACACGTTCATGCCGGCTTCCAGCAGTTCATTGACGCGAGTCACGCCACGGCGTTTCGGGAAGGAATCGAAGCGGCCTTGCAGGTGAATGCTTTCGGTAGGGCAGGAGACGAAACTGATCCCCGAATGCCCCAACAGACGAAACAGTTTGGCGCAGTAGGCGTTGTCGTAGGAGCCCATGGCGGTGGTGTGACTGGCGGTGACGCGGGCACCCATGCCACGGCTGCGGGCTTCTTCGGCCAGTACTTCGAGGAAGCGCGAGTGCGGGTCATCGGTTTCGTCGCAATGCACGTCCACCAGGCAGCCGGTGCGCTCGGCCAGGTCCATCAGGAACTTCACCGAGCTGACCCCCTGATCACGGGTGTACTCGAAGTGGGGAATACCGCCGACCACATCAGCGCCGAGGCGGATGGCTTCTTCCATCAGTTCGCGGCCATTGCGGTAAGACTCGATGCCCTCTTGGGGGAAGGCGACGATTTGCAGGTCGATCAGGTGCGCGGTGGTCTCGCGTACCTCCAACATAGCCTTGAGCGCGGTAAGGTCCGGATCGGTGACGTCGACGTGGGTGCGCACATGCTGAATACCGTGGGCAGCGAGGGCCTGGATGGTTTTTGTGGCACGGGCCTGGGTGTCCTCACGGGTAATCGTGGCTTTGCGTTCTCCCCAGCATTCGATGCCTTCGAACAAGGTGCCGCTCATGTTCCAGCGTGGCTCACCAGCAGTCAGGGTGGCATCGAGGTGAATGTGGGGCTCGACGAAGGGCGGTATCACCAGGTTGCCACCGGCATCCAGGTCATCCGCTGATAATACGGGCTTCGTGTTCTGTGGCGTGATGCTGGCGATCCGGCCATGTTCCAGGTGCAGATCATGCAGCCCTTCACGGTTGCGCAGGCGGGCGTTGATGATGTGCATGGGCAAGCTCCTCTTGGCTCAAGACAATCCGGCAGACAGTCGCCAGGCCATCAGCAGTCGCGATGTCCTGGACACTGAATCAGTCGAACACGGTGTGGGTGGTTTCGCCGCGATGGAACGCGAAGGCCGCTTCCAGATCGCTTTCGATGGTGCGCCCGCGGGATAGCGGCGGCAGGTTGTCCAGGCTGAAAAAACCGACCTCGGTGGTTTCGAACCCGGCCACCGGTGCCAGTTGGTCCACCCGTTCGCACAGGAAATATAGCTTATAGAAGTCCCGCACATCCGGTCGGTACAAGCCCTTGGCCTTGTGGGTGACGCTGTACAGCGCTCGTGCGGTGACGGTCAACCCGGCTTCCTCGCGTATCTCCTTGACGATGTTTTCCGCTGCCGACAAGCCGATATCCGCATAACCACCAGGCAGCGCCCAGCAGCCATCGGTCAGCTCTCGTACCAGCAGGATCCGGTCGCCCTCGATCACTGCGCCACGCACATCGATCATGGGTGTCGAGTAACGTTGGGCAAAGTCCGGCACCAGGCCGGTGATGCGCTCCAGCGGCACATTGCCCAGTTGCGCGAGCATGCGGTGGGCGATCTCGGCAATTTCTTCCAGGCGTTCACGCTCGAAGTCATCGGTGCAGAAGTGCAGGCCGGTGGAAGCCAGGGCCTGCAAGCGCTTGGCCTGGGCCAGCCAGGTACTTTCCATGGGCTACTCCTTGAGTCGTTTGGTCATGTACACGCGACGCAAGCCATGTTCTTCGGCCCGGTGGGTTTCGACATAACCGCGGCGGCTGTACAGGGTGATGTTTTCGGTCATGGTTTCATGGGTGTACAGGCGAAGGGCGGTCAGGCCAGCGTCAGTCGCCTGTCGTTCGGCGAAGTCCATCAGCAGGCGTCCATAGCCCAGGCCCTGGGCGTGGGGGGCAACGGCCAGGTTATCCAGCAACAACGCGCCGTCGGCATCCAGCAGAACGATAAAGCCCTGAACCTGCCCGGCCTGTTCCAGTACATGTACGCCACCGGCTTGTACCAACTGGCGGTAATCTTCCAGCATTGGCCCGGGTTGACGGCCCATCCGCTCGATGTAGGGCGAGTAGGCCGCCTGGACGATGGCTTCGATGGCGGCAACATCCTGAGGGGTAGCGGGGCGCATCATGGCGTCGTGCTCCTTGTGGGCAAGAAGCCAAGACTGTAAGGGAGCCAGGCACAAAAAAACCACCGCTCGGGTGGTTTTTTCCTGGCGCGGGCTTACTCCCCGCGATAGATGCAACCGCTGGTGCAGGTCTCGTGGATGCGAATCGCGCTGAGCTCCGGCAGCAGGGGTTTGAGTTCAGTCCAGATCCACTTGGCCAGCACTTCGCTGGTGGGATTTTCCAGGCCCGGAATGTCATTGAGATAGTTGTGGTCGAGGCGTTCGTAGAGTGGCTTGAAAATCGCCTTGATCTCCGAGAAATCGCGAATCCAGCCGGTATGGGGATCCAGCTCGCCGCTCAGGTGGATCGCCACCTTGAACGAATGCCCGTGCAGGCGCCCGCATTTGTGGCCTTCCGGTACGTGGGGCAGGCGGTGGGCGGATTCGAATGTAAATTCCTTGAAGATTTCCACAGTGTTTTCAGCTCGGTTGGTATCTGGCAGGCGGCGAGTTTAACAGCATGATCCCTCACCGCGCATACCGTCTCTCTGTCGCCTTGCATCAAAGCGCCTGCAAACGTTCGCCCAATGTGCCGTTATCCGCCAGTTCCAGGAACTCATCCCCCAACCGTCGACTCTCGCTCATTGCGGTTTGCCAGTATTTGTTGCGGCTTGGGTCGTCACCCATGAACCGCTTGAAATCACTGCGGTCCGGCAATTTGCCATGGGGCAGGCGGGCCAGGTAGTCCCGGGATGGCGCCAGTAGCAGCACATCCTGCAAACCCTGTTGATTGCTGCGCCGCCACGGTAGCCCCTTGTCGAACCAGCCGGGGATGACCCGATCGGTGAAGTGCGGGTACAGCACAATGTCATCGCCGTGGTAGGGCAGGTCGAGGTGGTAGTCCAGCAAGCCGCCATCACGGTAGGTGCCCTCACCAGCACCCGGCAGGTCGCGCACGCCCTGCATCACCATGGGAATCGAGCCCGAAGCCAGCAACGCCTGGCGCAGATTGCCCAGTTCCAGCGCGAGGAAGCGCGACGGAAAATCCGTCAACGGATGCACCGGTGGCGCCTGGCGCGGGTCATGGATGATCAGACGCTCGAAGTGCCGCGACAGGCGCGCGCGGCCACGCAGGTTGTCGGCAATTACTGACGACAGGCCCAGGCCCAGTCGCCCGCGATGATCATCGGCGAGTCGGCCATGGCTCTTGACCACCATGATGTTCAGGCGATAGCTGGCATTGTCGAGGATGCGCGCGTCGCGGCCCGCCAGCAGGTCATCGAGCATGCGCTGGCAGCTCTGGCTGACTTCGGCCATGGTCACGCCCTTGGCAAAGCTTTGCTCGTTGTACAGGCGGCCAAGGTCCAGCAGGCCCTGCACCGGGTCGGGCAGGCAGGCACTGGCGAAGCGCCAGGAGCCGATGGACGCGCCGATCAGCGCACGTTCGCGCGGGGCACGCGGCAACCAGTCGCCGAACAGCGCCAGGTCCAGGCCCTGGATGCCCAGCGCTTTTGGGCCGCCCGCCGCACCGGGAAGGATGCCGACATCCGCTGGCGCCAGGCCTTGGTCACGAATCCGTGTGAATGCGCGTTTGCCGGCCTTGAGGGTCAGGGCGGGAAACTTGATGTGAATGGCTGTCATACCGGTCTCTGTTCTAGCAAGCGGGGCAGTATAGAAAATCCAGCGAAGTGTGGGGAAACGCCCTGGCTGGAATTGCCATGGTGGCAATTCAGTTTCAGTTAAGTTGCGACAAGTACCGTGGCGGGCGTAGGAAAAACATTCGGAAATGGAGACTCATCATGAAGCGCCTTACAGCGCTGGTCACCGCCGCTATCATGGCTTTCACGGCGAGCCCGGCCATGGCCATGGATCCAGATAAACCACTGGATGCGCCCGCCACTGTTACAATTGTCGCCTTCGATCAGCTGGAAGCCACGGCCCTGGCCCTGCACCCCGGTTCGACCCTGTTGGACACCGACCTGGACGAAGCCTATGGCAAGTACGTCTACGAAGTCGAATTGGAGGATACCAACGGCATCGAGTGGGACGTCGAATTGGACGCGCTCACCGGGCAGGTTCTCAAGAATCATCAGGAATCGTAATGAAAGTAAATTTACGCGCCGGTAGTCGGGTGGCGTGGGTACTGCTGGCGTTCTGTACCAGCCTGGCGGCCCGCGACCTCAACCAGGATGAAGCGCTGACACTGCGCCAGCAGGGTGTGATCCTGCCGCTGGAGCAGCTGTTGCAGCAGGCGATGGCCCGTTATCCCGGGTCGCGCTTGCTGGAAGCCGAGCTTGAGAAAAAACATGGCCAGTACGCCTATGAAGTGGAGCTGGTGACCGTTGAAGGCGTGGTGCGCGAGATCAAGCTGGATGCGGCCACCGGTGCGCTGATCAAAGACGAGGAAGACTGATGCGCCTGCTGCTGGTGGAAGACAACGTACCGCTTGCCGATGAACTGCTGGCCGGTCTGCAACGCCAGGGCTATGCCGTCGACTGGCTGGCCGATGGGCGCGATGCGGTGTATCAGGGGCGCAGCGAGCCCTATGACCTGATCATCCTCGACCTCGGTTTGCCCGGGTTGCCCGGCCTTGAGGTGCTCGCGCAATGGCGCGCTGCCGCCCTGGCCATCCCGGTGCTGATTCTGACCGCGCGCGACTCTTGGGCCGAGCGCATCGAAGGGCTCAAGGCCGGCGCCGATGATTACCTGAGCAAACCCTTTCATCCCGAAGAGCTGCACCTGCGGGTCCAGGCGTTGTTGCGCCGCTCCCACGGCCAGGCCAATCAACCCACCCTGCAGGCCGCTGGGTTGCACCTGGATGAGGGACGCCAGTGCGTGTTGCGCGAAGGCGACGAGATCCAGCTGACCGCCGCCGAGTTTCGGCTGTTGCGCTATTTCATGCTGCACCCTGAGCAAATCCTGTCGAAAAGCCACTTGGCCGAACACTTGTATGACGGCGAGACCGAACGCGATTCCAATGTGCTGGAGGTTCACGTCAACCACCTGCGCCGCAAATTGGGCCGCAGCGTGATCGAGACCCGGCGTGGCCAGGGTTATCGGTTTGGTGCCGCCGCCCCATGAAGTCGATTCAGCGGCGCCTGAGCCTGGGGCTGGTCAGTGTGATGGTGATCGTCGGCGTGGTGCTGGCGCAAACCAGCCTCTGGTTGTTCGAGGCCGGGTTGCAGCGCTACCTGGAAGCCGGGCTGCGCAATGACGCCGAGAACCTGCTGGTGGCCATGGTCCGCGGGCCCAATGGCATGCAGCTGGACGAGCAACGTTTATCCCCGGCCTACCAGCGACCGTTCTCGGGGCACTATTTCCGAATCGACTTTACCGATACCCACTGGCGCTCCCGTTCCCTGTGGGACCAAGAGCTGCCGCAGCTTCCCGAGGCCGGGATCAAGGGCAACCTGCAGTTGGGGCCGGAGGGCCAGCAACTGCTGGTGTTGCGCGCGGACTACAAACGATTCGGTCGCTCGATTTCCATTAGCGTGGCCCAGGACTACACCCCGGTGCGGGAAAGTTTTCACCTGATGCGCCAGATCGGCCTGGTGCTCGGCCTGGCGGCGCTGTTGCTGGTGCTGATTCTGCAACGGGTCACGGTGCGCCGCGCGTTGCGCCCGCTGGAGACCGCGCGCAATCAGATTGCCCAGTTGCAACAGGGTCAGCGCTCGCAGCTCGACACCCAGGTACCGCAGGAACTGGAACCGTTGGTGGCCCAGATCAACCACCTGCTGGCCCATACCGAAGACAGCCTCAAGCGTTCGCGCAATGCCCTCGGCAACCTCGGGCATGCCCTCAAGACGCCGCTGGCGGTGCTGTTGAGTGCGGCCTCCAGCGACGCACTCAAGGATCATCCCGAGTTGAGCAAACTGTTGCGTGCTCAGCTCGAGCAGGTGCAACAACGTCTCAACCGAGAGCTCAACCGTGCTCGCCTGGCCGGTGAAACCCTGCCAGGTGCGCTGTTCGACTGTGAAAAGGAACTGCCCGGCCTGTTGGCCACCCTCAACATGATCCACGGCGAGCATCTGGACCTGAGTCACCAGGTCGCCCCCGGCCTGCAATTGCCATGGGACCGCGAGGATCTTCTGGAGCTGCTGGGCAACCTGCTGGACAACGCCTGCAAGTGGGCCGACGCCGAGGTGCGTGTGACGGTCAGCGAGACGTCAAACAGTTACCTGCTGGCGGTGGATGACGACGGCCCCGGCATTCCAGAGGCCCAGCGCGACCAGGTATTCAGCCGGGGGACGCGCCTGGACGAACAGATCGACGGGCACGGCCTGGGGTTGGGCATCGTGCGCGATATCGTCGAGGTGTGGGGCGGCGTGTTGCAGTTGCAGGAAAGTGAACTGGGCGGCCTCAAGGTGTTGATCGAATTGCCCAAGCGTTAGAAGCCCTTCGTATGTCGGGAACATTCCTTTTGTGGTGAGCAAGCTCGTCCTGCTCACCACAACGAGTCCATCTTCCTCAACCGGCCGCCCCACCCGGAGCAGGCCCGTTTCCACAGGGGTTGCATTTCAACCTTCAAACCCTGAACTGGTCCATCAACCCTTGCTGTTGATTGGCCAGGCTGTTCAATGCCTGGCTCACCCGCGCCGATTCGTTTGCCTGCCCGGACAGTGATTCGGTTACATCGCGAATCGTCGCCACATTGTTGTTGATCTCTTCGGCCACCGCGCTCTGTTCTTCGGCGGCACTGGCGATTTGCAGGTTCATGTCGCTGATCACCGTGACGGCATCGCCGATCTGGCGCAGCGCGGTCACGGCCTGGCCGACCTGTTCGACGCTGCCCTGGGCCTGGCGATAGCTGTTGCCCATGGCGTCGACCACCTCTTCGGTGCCGCTTTGCAGTTGCTCGATCACCAGACGGGTTTCTTCCACCGATTCCTGGGTGCGCCGCGCCAGGTTGCGCACTTCGTCGGCCACCACCGCGAAGCCGCGTCCGGCCTCACCGGCGCGAGCGGCTTCGATGGCGGCGTTGAGGGCCAGCAGGTTGGTCTGTTCGGCAATGCCGCGAATCACTTCCAGCACCGAACCGATCTTCTCGCTGTTGCCGGCCAGGCCTTCGACCTGAGCCATGGCAGTGCTCATGTCGGCTGCCAGATGCCCGATGTTGGTGGTGGTGCGGTCGATCACGGTCAAGCCATCCCGGGTGGCCCGGTCGGCATCCCGCGCCGCCTGGGCGGCCTGGGCCGCGCTGCGGGCCACGTCCTGGGCGGTGGCGCTCATTTCATGGGAGGCCGTGGCCACTTGGTCGACCTGGCGGTATTGCTGCTCCATGCCGGCGCTGGTTTCAGTGGCGATCGCGGCAGACTGGTCGGCCGTGCCACGGGCGTCCTGCACCGAGCGTTTTACCTGGGCGATGATCGGTTGCAGTTTGTCGAGGAAACGGTTGAACCAGCCGGCCAACTGGCCCAGTTCATCCCGCTTGTCGTAGGCCAGGCGGCGGGTGAGGTCGCCTTCGCCGCTGGCGATGTCTTCGAGCATGCGCGCCACGCCGAGGATCGGCCGGGTCACGCTGCGCGCCATCAACCACACCAGGATCAGGCCGACCACGGCTGCCAGCAGCCCCAGGCTCAGTTCGAGCAACGTACCACGGGTATTGTCGGCGTCCAGCTGCGCCTTGAGCGCTTCGGCCGGGCCCACCAGCACCTGCTCGGGTACATCGAGCAACACACCCCAGGCCTTGCCTTCGGGAATCGGTGTGAAAGGCGCCAGCACCTTGAGCTGATGGTCCGTGCGCAGGCTGCGGATTTGTGTGCTGCCGGCCAGGGCACTGATCAGTTGTGCGCCGCTGACGCTGTCGACCTGGTCCAGGCGCTGGCTGAGCTTGCCGGCATCCGCGCTGTAGCCGGCGAGCAGACCGGTGGGGCTGAGGATGCTGACCTGGGTCTGGCCGTCGTAGAGTTTCTGGCTGGCCTGTTGGCTTACGGCCTGCAGGCTATTGAGGTTGATGTCCACCGACAGCGATGCGATGACTTTGCCGTTGGCCTTGAGCGGAAACACGATGCTGGTCATCAGTACGTTCTGCCCGTCGATCACATAAAAATACGGTTCGATCACGCACGGTTTGAGGGTGCTGCGTGGGCAGGTGAACCAGGCATTGGCCGGTTCGCCGCTGGGGCCGATGCGGGTGTCGGCCATGTCGCTTTCCGGCAGCGCCATCGATGTGAGTGTGCCCGGCGTCGGTTGCGACCAGTACAGGGCAAAGCGGCCCTTGTCGTTGCTGCCCAGCTCTGGCTGATGGGCGAACAGTTCATCCTTGCCGTCCAGCGCATTGGCTTCGAACACCAGCGACAAGCCCAGCAGGTCGGGGTTGGCCTGCAATGCGGCTTTTACCTGACGGGTCAGGTCTTCGCGCGTGTCGAAGGCGTCGAGGAAGCGTTTTTCTGCCTGTTCGCGCAGGAACAGCACCTGCCGGGCAAAACCGTGACCGTACTGGTAGGCATCCATGAACTGGCGACGAATACCCAACGCCTGCACTTCACCCTGGGCCTCGATGCGCGCCTGGGCGGCTTCGTCGAGCATCAACATGCTGGACGCCTTGACCTGCTCCGAACTGTGATCCATGCGATACAGCGACAACCCCACCAAAAGGGTCACGATTCCCAGCAGGCACAGGCCGGCGAGCAGGGTGATTTTCCATTGAATGGACAGCTGTCTGAGGGACATCGAGGAACATCCTTAACCTGAAAACACAGAGAGCCCCTGTATCGGCCGTACTGGATCTTTCTTTATTCAAACGTTCAATTTAAACCTGAAAACGGCGCCGTTTTTTGACATGCGCCCGTGCCTGTTGCAAAGTGCGCGCCCTCTAACAAGACCTCCTTCATGCCTGCACGCTGGCTGCCACGCCCTGGCCGTCGGGCGCGGGTGTGCCTGTCTTTTATGTTTTTTGCTTGAGGTAACCATGATTAACGCAGTCATTGCCGCGGTTGGCACCATGCTGGTACTCAGCCTGTCCCGCGTGCATGTGGTCATCGCCATCATTGTCGGCGCGCTGGTGGGCGGCCTGACCGGTGGCCTGGGCATCGAGGCCACGCTCAAGGCTTTCAATGGTGGGTTGGGCGGCGGCGCCACTGTGGCGTTGTCCTACGCATTACTCGGCGCTTTCGCGGTGGCCATTGCCAAGTCCGGTCTGGCCCACGCGTTGGCCGACAAGGCACTGCTGCTGGTGGATCGCCAGGAAGCCACCGGGGGAGGCCACGTCAAATGGCTGTTGATCGGCCTGTTGTGGGCCGTGGCGATTGCCTCACAGAACATTCTGCCGATCCATATCGCGTTCATCCCGTTGCTGGTGCCGCCGCTGTTGTATGTGCTGACCAAGCTGCAACTGGATCGGCGCCTGATCGCCTGTGTGATGACGTTCGGCCTGATCACGCCCTACATGTTCCTGCCGGTGGGTTTCGGCAATATCTTCCTCAACCAGATCCTGCTGGCCAACGTGGCCAAGAGCGGCGTGGACGTCAGCCAGGTGAACGTCACCCATGCCATGGGCCTGCCGGCACTGGGCATGGTGGTGGGGCTGCTGGTGGCGGTGTTTGTCAGTTATCGCAAGAAGCGCGTGTATGACCTGGGGAAAATCGAGCGGGTCGAACAAGTGGCGGTGCAGTACAACCCGCTGACCCTGCTGGTGGCCGGTCTGGCGATTGCCTCGGCGTTCATCATTCAGCTGTGGCTGGACTCGATGATCATCGGTGCCCTGGCCGGCTTCCTGATCTTCTCGGTGTCAGGCATCGTGCGCTGGCGCGAGACCGACGACCTGTTCACTGAAGGCATGAAGATGATGGCGATGATCGGCTTCATCATGATCGCCTCGTCGGGCTTTGCCGAAGTGCTCAAGGCCACCGGCGACGTGCGTTCGCTGGTGGAGGCCTCGGCGGCTTTCATCGGCCATAGCCGTGGGATCGGCGCATTGTTGATGCTGCTGGTGGGCTTACTGGTGACCATGGGCATCGGTTCGTCGTTTTCCACGGTGCCGATCCTGGCGGCGATCTTCGTGCCGTTGTGTGTGCAACTGGGCTTCAGTCCGCTGGCCATCGTGTGCATCGTCGGCACTGCCGGTGCCCTGGGCGATGCCGGTTCGCCCGCATCGGATTCCACCCTCGGCCCCACCTCGGGCCTGAATATCGACGGCCAGCACCACCACATCTGGGACACCG
Source organism: Pseudomonas sp. SDO524_S393 (assembly GCF_054071875.1). Classification (NCBI taxonomy): domain Bacteria; kingdom Pseudomonadati; phylum Pseudomonadota; class Gammaproteobacteria; order Pseudomonadales; family Pseudomonadaceae; genus Pseudomonas; species Pseudomonas sp. SDO524_S393. The sequence continues at coordinate 99,706 of NZ_JBSVVZ010000008.1, forward strand.
TGGTGCCGACGTTTCTGCACTACAACCTCCCGCTGCTGGCCTTCGGCTGGTTGGCGGCGATGATTTTTTAACCGACTTGCCCGGCACGTCCGTCGTGATCGTTCGGCGATGACGGTTTGTGCCGCCGCCTTGTCGGAAGAAATTGGAGCTTTTGCAGGGAATTTCTGAAACTGGCCTGCATTCAATAGGGGGAGAAAGTTGGGTGGTTGATGTCCTTTATATTTCGGCGCTTCTCACCCGACGTTGAGCTACTCCGATGAAAAAATCCGCTCTTTTCTTAGCCATTTTGTTGATGACAGGCTGCGTCACGGCGTCGAAAAACCTGATTGAAAAAAACGGCTACGCCATCGATACCACACACACTTCCCCGAACCAGAACGAGCGGGTTCGCTATTTAGTGCTGCATTACACGGTCTTCAACGACAAAAACTCCCTTGCGGCGCTAACCAACGGTACCGCCAGCGCTCATTATCTCGCCTACAGCCATCCACCCACACACCACAAACTACCGGTAGCCGTACAGTTGGTGCCGGAGGAGAAACGGGCCTGGCATGCCGGCGTCAGTCAATGGGGAAATCGTGTCAATCTCAATGACACCTCCATCGGCATCGAAATTGTCAACGCTGGCTTTATTGAAGGTCCGACCGGACCAGTGTGGTTCCCCTATACGGACGCGCAGTTGGAGTTGGTCAAGCGCCTCGCGGCGGATGTGATCAAGCGTTACGCCATCGAGCCACAAAACGTTGTGGGTCACAGTGACATTGCCCCTCTGCGTAAATCCGACCCTGGGCCGCTGTTTCCCTGGCAGGCTCTCTCCGAACAAGGTATCGGCGCATGGCCAGACGCAGCGACGGTACACAAACATCTGGCCGGACGTCCTGAATCCCGATCGGTGGAAGTGAACGTTGTGCAACGAGCGCTTGCCGCGTATGGCTACACGATTCCCCAAACCGGCCTGCTGGACGAGGAAACCCGGCAAGTCATACGGGCGTTCCAGATGCATTTTCGGCCTGCGGATATCTCGGGTATCCCCGACGCCGAGACCGAGGCGATTGCATTGGCCCTGGTGGAAAAGTATTACCCCTGAAGACCGAGGCTTCCCGAGAATGAACAGCCGGCTCGTTTGCCATAGGTCGTTTGAACCCTACAGAAACCCTGCAATTGGCCGTTAACCTCTTATGCCGCAACTAATAAGAGAGAAAAGCCATGCGTCTGAGCCTGAAGGCCAAAGTCCTGTCCCTCGCCGTTGTGCCGGTGTTGCTGTTTGCCCTGGTGATCAGCCTGACCACGGTGTGGATCCTGCGCGAGCAAGCCCATAACGAGGTGGAGGAAACCCGCCAGCGTCTGCTCAACGACGCCAAGGCTACCCTGCAAAGTTATGTGGAAGTGGCCATGAGTACCATCAAGCCGCTGTATGACGCCGCCGCCCCTGGCGACACGGCGGCGCGGGCCCAGGTGGTCAAGCTGTTGTCGAACACCAGCTACGGCAAGGACGGCTACTTCTTCGGCTACGACTCCGAGACCATCCGTCTGTTCAAGGGCAACAGCCCGGACGGCGTCGGCAAGAGCTTCAAGGACAATCGCGACCCCAACGGCGTGTACGTCAACCGCGACCTGGTCAAGGTCGGCAAGGACGGCACCCACTACCTGCAATACAGCTCGACCCAGCCGGGCCAGACCGAACTGGTGCCCAAGCTCGGGTACACCGAATACCTGCCCAAGTGGGACATGGTGATTGGTACCTCGGTGAACCTCGATGGCATCGAAGCCCAGGTGGCGGTGGTGGAGGCCAAGGTCGAGAAGCGCATGGAAGGCGTGTTGCTGAGCATCCTCGGTGTGGCCGTGGTAGTGCTGCTGGTGATTGCCGCCGTGGGCATGGTGGTGGCCAATACCATTTTGCGTCCGCTGAATCTGATGAAAGCCAACCTCGATGACATCGCCGCCGGCGAAGGCGACCTGACCCGCCGCCTGGCCATCACCAGTCAGGACGAACTGGGCGATCTGGCGGGTGCGTTCAACCGTTTTGTCGACAAGATCCACGGCCTGGTGCGCCAGATCACCGAAATGACCGCCCAGCTTACCGGGCTGGTCAGCCAGGTGTCCGAGCAGGCCCAGCGTTCCGAACAGGCCATGGAGCGTCAGCGCCACGAGACCGACCAGGTGGCCACCGCGATCAACCAGATGTCTTCCGCCGCCCATGAAGTCGCGCGCAGCGCCCAGGGCGCCGCCGTGGCCGCGCAACAGACCGACACCGAAGGCCAGGCCGCCAAGCGCGTGGTGGACGGCAGCATCGCGCAGATCCATGCGCTGGTGAACGATATCCGCAGCAGCGGCGTGTCCCTCGATAGCCTGCAACAGGACGTCTCGTCGATTGTCAGCGTACTGGGGGTGATCCGCTCGATCGCCGAACAGACCAACCTGTTGGCGCTCAACGCGGCCATCGAGGCGGCTCGGGCAGGGGAGGCGGGCCGTGGGTTCGCGGTGGTGGCCGACGAAGTTCGCGCCCTGGCCAGCCGGACCCAAAGCAGCACCCAGGAAATCCAGGGCATGATCGACCGCCTGCAAAAAGGCACCGAGGCCGCTGTGGACGCCATGCGCCGCTCCAGCGATGCCGGCGACGGTACCTCGGTCCGGGCCAACGAAGCCGGGGTCTCGCTGGACACCATGGCGCAACTGATCGGCACCATCAATTCGATGAACGCGCAGATCGCCAGCGCCGCCGAGGAGCAGACCGCCGTGGCCGAAGAGATCAACCGCAGTGTGCACCAGATCGCCGTCGCGGTGGACAGCGTGGCGGATGAAACCCAGTTGGGCGCCCAGACCTCCCGCAGCCTGTCGGACCTGGGCCAACGGCTGGGGCAACTGGTGGGTCAATTCCGCATCTGATGCGTCATAGGTCAAACATATGGTTGCCTAACGTTAATACGAATATACCTATCGCACCCCCTCGGTAAGACTTGAGCCCCAACCACAACAGGGGCTCAAGTCATGTCGCTTCCCAACCTCCCACTATCCAATCTGCTTCAGCGCCTGGCTGAACTCGATACCAACACGGTGTCCGATGCGCTGGACTTCCTGCAACTGCCCGGTGCCGCCGTGGGCATTCGCCCGCTGTGGGATTGCCCCAAAGTGGTGGGCCGGGCCAGCACGGTCAAGCTTGCCCGCAAAAGCGATGCCGCCCCGGGCGTGCACCTGATTTCCCCGGTGATCGACGCCATCACCACGGATGACCGTGTGCTGGTGATCGCCGGTGGTATCGACGGGGTGTCCTGCTGGGGCGATATCATCGCCAATGCCGCCGTCGCCAAGGGCATCCGCGGTTCGGTGATCGACGGGTTCAGCCGTGATATCGACGGCAGCGCCGCCATCGGCTACCCGGTGTATGGCCGTGGCGTGACCATGGTCAGCGCGCGCAACCGCGTGGTGCAGGTGGACTCAGGCGTCACGATCAGCGTGGCGGGCGTCGAGGTGTCGCAAGACGACTACGTGATCGCCGACCGCTGCGGCACGGTGTTCATTCCTGCTGCCGTGATCGAACAGGTGCTCGACCTGGGCGAGCGCATCGCCGCGCGAGAAGCCGCCATGGTCGACGCCGTACGCAGCGGCCGTTCGGTGGCCGAGGTGATGCACGACCGCCAATTCGATGCCATCCGCGTGGAGCCTGCCCGATGAACCTTGAAGACCGGCAACTCGTCGCCCTGTTCGAAGGGCTCGACACCCCCGGCGTTTCCGACGCCATGGACAAGCTCGGCATCCCCGGCCAGTGCCTGGGCATCGCGCCGCTGGATAACTACCGGGGCACCGTGGTGGGGCCTGCGTTTACCGTGCAATACGTGCCCGCCAACACGCCACCGGGGTCGGTCGGTGACTTTATCGAGGACGTGCTGCCGGGGGATGTGGTGGTGATCGCCAACGCGGGCCGCACCGACTGCACCGTGTGGGGCGACATCATGACCCAGTACGCCGGGGCGCGGGGCATTGCCGCCACGGTGATCGACGGCGTCTGTCGCGATGTCAGCAAGGCGCTGGGGGATGGCTACCCGTTGTTCACCAAGGGCCGCTACATGCGCACCGGCAAGGACCGTGTGGAAGTGCTGGCGGTGAACCAGCCAGTGGCGATCAGCGAGGTTCGCGTGTGCTCGCGGGACATCGTCGTGGCCGACGCCAATGGCGTGCTGGTGGTGCCGCGCGGCCGCGCCGCCGAAGTGGCTCGGGTCGCCCGGCAGATCGAAGCCGTCGAAGCGCAGATCCGCGCACTGATCGAGGCAGGCAAGACCCTCAAGCAAGCCCGCGAAACCCTCGGTTATCACACACTGCAAAGGAAAGGCGCGTGAACATTCAACGGCTGAACACACGTCTGGCCCAGGCCCGGCCTTCGGCGACTTACCGCATCATCGACCGCGTGGCCGAGCGTCGTGCCGAGGGCTCAACGATCATCTCGCTGTGTGCCGGCGAGCCGGATTTCGACACCCCGGAGCACATCCGTCAGGCCGGTATTGATGCGATCCGCAACGGCCACACACGCTACACCCAGGTGGCCGGCGTGCGTGCCCTGCGTGAAGCGGTGGCGCAGAAGTTCCGCCGTGAGAACGGCCTGGAGGTGACCTGGCAAGACACGATGGTCAGCAATGGCGGCAAGCATGTGATCTACAACGCCCTGGCCGCCACCCTCAACGAAGGGGACGAAGTCATCGTGCCCGCGCCGTATTGGGTCAGCTACCCGGAAATGGTCGAGCTGTGCGGCGGTACGTCGAAGGTCGTGGCATGCGGCGCCGAGGACAGTTTCAAGCTGACGCCGGCCGCCCTTGACCGGGCGATCACCCCCAACACCCGTTGGCTGATCCTCAACTCACCCTCCAACCCCACCGGCGCGGTGTACAGCCGGCACGAACTGCGCGGGTTGGCGGACGTACTGCTCGCCCATCCCCACGTGCTGGTGCTGGCCGACGACATCTACGAACACCTGCTGTTCGACGGCCAGGCCTTTCACACCCTGGCGCAGGTCGAGCCCCGGCTGATGTCGCGGGTGCTGACCATGAACGGCGTGTCCAAGGCCTATGCCATGACCGGCTGGCGCATCGGTTTTACCACCGGGCCGCGCTGGTTGCTGGCGGCCATGGAAAAACTCCAGGGTCAGCAGACCTCGGGGGCCAGCGCGATTTCCCAGCAAGCGGCGCTGGCGGCGCTCAATGGCCCACAGGACTTTATCCAGCAGTCGCGGGCCGTTTTCGAACAGCGCCGCGACCGGCTGGTAGCCACGCTCAATGCCACCCCGGGACTTGCGTGCTTGACGCCCTCCGGCGCTTTCTATGCCTTCGCGTCCTGCGCCGGCCTGCTCGGGCGTACCACGCCTGCCGGCACGTTGTTGCACACTGACGAAGACGTGGCCCAGGCCTTGCTCGAAGAGGCCAACGTGGCGGTGGTGCCGGGCACTGCCTTCGGCCTGGCGCCGTACCTGCGCATTGCCTATGCGCTGGATGACGACTCGCTGGGCGAGGCTTGTGCAGCGATTCGCCGGTTTTGCGAGGCGACCTGCTAGAGCGTCGTCGAGGGACAACCACGGTTGGCGGATCCGGGTTGTCCCTCGGGCTTTTTGTATCGCTGTGTATCGACGGGGGCTGTGGATACGTACCGATTTACCCACGGGCTTTTTCGACACAGGCGCGATACCTCCGGGGCTTTTAATGGCTTCCAACGAGGCACACCGCCTCCAACCCTGAAGCCCGGAGATCATCGCCATGAACACCAAAGCCATCTACGCCGCCTGCCTGTTCGCTGCCCTGAACGTCTGCACCTTGTCGGCCCGCGCCGAAGCCGTCACCCCACAGACCTACAACTACGGCACTCACCTGGACATCAAGCGCGTGGTGTCGATGAGCCAGGAATCCAAGACGGTCTGCGGTGTGGTGAATGCCCGGATGACCTACCTGGACTCCCATGACAACACCCAAGTGCTCGATTACCTCAAGTTCGGCGACGGCTGCGTCGGCGACAACTGAGTGCCTCACCCATCCTCCCTTTTTTGATACAGGAAAAACCGCCATGAACCACCTGACTCGTTTTCTGACCGCTACCGCCTTCGCCCTTGCCGGCACCGCCGTGCACGCCAACGCCGCCGTGGAAAAAAGCAGCTGCTCCGCCAGCACCTGCTTCCAGCTGACGCCGGTCAACCAGGCCGCTGGCCAAGACTTGCTGGTCGAGGACGGCAGCCGTCGCACGCCGCTCGGTCAAGCACTGGACAACCAGACGGCCTGAGGCCGTCTTTCTGATCGATAAGGTGAACATCATGCTACTCATCGCATTCCTGGGCGGCATCCTGACCGTCCTCAGCCCTTGCATCCTGCCGGTGGTGCCGTTTTTGTTCGCTGGCGTCGACCGTACCCGCAGTTCGATCCTGCTGACCCTCGGTGGCATGGTCCTCACCTTTGCGCTGATCTCCAGCCTGGCGGTGGTCAGCAGTGAATGGGTGATACAGGCCAATAACACCGGCCGCCATGTGGCGCTGATCGTGATGGTGCTGTTTGCGCTGTCGTTGATCTCGGCACGGGTCGGCAGCTGGCTGGCACGCCCGTTCGTGCTGTTGGGCAACCGCATCGACCCCGACAGCCGCACGCTGTCCGGCCCACTGAAATCGTTGCTGATCGGCGTCGCCACCGGCTTGCTCTGGGCGCCGTGCGCCGGGCCGATCCTGGGGGTGATCCTCACGGGCGCGATGCTGCAAGGCGCCAATGCGCAGACCAGCCTGCTGCTGGTGGCGTACGGCCTGGGCAGCGCGTTGTCCCTGGGCACCTTGATCTTCGCCGGGCGTGGCCTGGTCAACCGGCTCAAGGCGTCGATTCCGGTCACCGGCTGGTTGCGCCGTGGGGCAGGGGTGGCGGTACTCGCGGCGGCGGTGGTGATTTCCACCGGCGCAGACAAGACCCTGCTGGCCGGTACCTCGTCCGAAGGCGTCAGCAGCCTGGAAAAAGGCGTGCTGGAAAACGTCCCCAAAGTAGTGGATTACGTGGTGAGCAAGGTCAAGGCCGATCCGGCGCAGGACAACGCCAAGGGCGCCATGCCGTCGCTGGCCGGCGCGGTCGAATGGCTCAACTCACCGGAACTCACCCGTGAATCCCTGAAGGGCAAAGTGGTGCTGGTGGACTTCTGGACCTACGACTGCATCAATTGCCAGCACACCTTGCCCTACGTGAAGCAGTGGGCGAAGAAGTACGAGAAGGACGGCCTGGTGGTGATCGGCGTGCATACCCCGGAATACGGCTATGAGCGCATCATCGGCAACGTCAAGGACCAGGTACGCAAGCTGGGCATCACTTACCCGGTGGCCATCGACAACAACTATGCGATCTGGCGCAACTTCGATAACCAGTACTGGCCAGCCCATTACCTGGTCGATGCCAAGGGGCAAGTGCGTTACACCCACTTTGGCGAAGGCCGCTACGAGGCTCAGGAGCAGATGATCCAGACGCTGTTGAATGAGGCCAAGGCTTCGCAGTGACTCAATGCAGCGGCGTTGCCAGCAACGCCGCCATCTTGACCAGGCCCGCCAATGAGCGGGCCTTCATTTTGCGCATCGCTTTTCCGCGATGGGCCTTGACGGTGATCTCGCTGATGGCCAGATCGCAGGCAATCACCTTGTTCATTTGCCCTGCGACAACCCTGGCCATCACTTCCTGCTCCCGTGGCGTCAGGGTTGCGTAGGCGGCCCGCAGGGTACGCAGTTGATCTTCCTGATCCAGCAAGGCACGGCTTTTTTCCAGCGCGTTGGCAATGGCGGCGAGCAGCACGTCGTCATTGAAGGGTTTGGTCAGGAACTCCACGGCCCCGGCTTTCATCGCGCGCACCGTCAGCGGGATGTCACCGTAGCCGGTGATGAAGATGATCGGTGTGTCGGGACGTTCCCGGGCGATGGCGGCCTGCAAATCCAGGCCGTTGAGGTCGGGCAGGTTGATGTCCAGCACCAGGCAGCTGGGCACGGCGCTGCGCGGCTGGCCGAGAAAGGCCTGGGCCGATTCGAACAGTTGAGGCTGCCACTGCGAAAACCGTATCAGCAGCTCCAGGGATTCGCGTACGGAAACATCATCGTCGACAACGAATACGATCGGCAGGGGTTCGGTCATGGGCGCGGCTCTGCGTGCAGGGACGATCAAGTGGGTCGAATGCATCAGGATAGCTCCTTCAAATGGGCCCGCTCAGTCCAGCGGAAGCGCCGCGCTCAGCGCTTTGAGCAACTGGGCTTCGCTGAACGGTTTCATCAGGCAGTCCACCGCGCCATGGCGCATCAGTTTCTGCCGCTCGCCGGCATCGCCCTGGGCCGTGATGAAAATCACCGGGATGGCATGGCCGTGCAGCTTGAGGGTCTTGTGCAGTTCCGGGCCGGACATGCCCGGCATCGCCACATCGAGGATCAGGCAGCGGGTGTCGGCCACGTCGGGCGATGCCAGAAAGGCTCGCGCCGAAGAAAACGCCTGGACCGCAAACCCGAACTCATTGAGCAGGTCCGGCAGGGACTCGCGTACCGACTCGTCATCATCGACGACCGCGACAAGCAATGGCTTTTCCATCAGATACCCTCCCTGGTATCGGTCACCGGGGGCAGGGTGAATTGAAACGTGGCGCCAGCCCCGTTATTGAGGCTGGCCCACAGCGCCCCGTCATGCTGCTCGATGATCGAGCGGCTGATGGACAATCCAATGCCCATGCCGGTGGTCTTGGTGGTGTAGAACGCCGTGAACAGACGCTCGGCGTCCAGCGGGTCGAAACCGCAGCCGTTGTCCTTCACGGCAAGGCAGACGTGCTGGTGTTCGTCCAGGCCGGTGGTGACGTACAGGTGCCGCGCGCGGCCAGTCATGGTGTTCATCGCCTCGGTGGCATTCAGAATCAGGTTGAGGATCACTTGCTGCACGTGCACGCGGTCGGCCTTGACCCGCGGCAGGTGGTCGGCAAGTTCCGGGTGCAGGGTCACGCCATTGCGCTGCAGTTCGCTGAGCAGCATGGCGATGACTTCCCGCACGGCTTCGTTCAGGTCGACGTTTTCGAGGGTGATGTCTTTTTTCGAAAACAACGCGCGCAGCCGGTTGATCACATCGGCGGCACGGTTGCCATCGCGGATGGTGCGCCGCGCGGTTTCCAGGGCTCCGCTGACATTCGGCGGGTCGGCGCCCAGCATGCGCAGGCAGGTGCTGGCATTGGTGATGATGCCGGCCAGGGGCTGATTGACTTCGTGGGCAATCGAGGCGGTCACCGCGCTCAGGCTGGCCACCCGCGCCAAGTGCGCCAGTTCCGAGCGCACCTTGCTCAGGGTTTCTTCCGATAACCGATGCTCGATGGCGCTGCTGGCCGCGAGCATTTCGGCACGCTTGCGGTCTTCGATATCGGTGTTCTCGCCATACCAGCATGTCACCGCGCCCCAGGCATCGCGCTGCGGTACCGCACGCACGAGAAACCAGCGATAGTCGCCGTCGAAGCGGCGCAGCCGGGTTTCGTATTCTCCGGCTTCGCCGGTTTGCAGCAACGCACCCCAGCGCTGGGCCAGGGGCTCGGCGTCGTCGGGGTGCACCGCGCGCGCCCAGCCGTCTCCGCGCGCCTCGTCCAGGCTCATGCCGGTGAAATCGCACCAGCGCTGGTTGACGAAACTGACGCTGCCATCGGGCGCGGCGCTCCACACAAACCCGGGGATGGCGTTGATGATGGTGTTCAGGCGGTCCTGGGAGGCGCTGACTTCGGCCAGCGTACGGGCGATCAGGGCCTTGTCGCGCTTCTGTTCGTCGATGTCCACGCTGATCACCCACCAGCGCAGGATCGCGCCTTGGTCATCACGCATCGGTTTGCCGTCGCTGACGAACCAGCGGTAAGTGCCGTCCGCTTGTTGCAGGCGCAGCTCCTTGCGATAGGGCTGGCCACTGCGCACCGCGTCTTTCCAGGCGTTGACCGTGCCGGGCAGGTCTTCCGGATGCACGGCCGACAGCCAGCCCGCATCGGCGGCCTGCTGTGCGCTGTGCCCTGTGTAGGCGCACCAGTCCTGGTTGACGCAGTCGACGCCGCCGTCCTCCCGGGTGGTAAACGCCAGGCCAGGCAGCGCATCGACGACGCGATCGAATTCACTCGACATTCCGCTTCTCTATCTACAGGCGCCGTGGGGGCAGGATGCCCTGTGGGCCGGCGTTCGCCCATCATACTTAGGTGTCACATGCCGCACGCGGTGGTCATTGGGCGATACCTTGGTGTTATCGCTGGCCGGCAGGGGTTCTGTTCTGATGGGGCCGCGCATCCCGACCGCGCCTCTCTCAACTCTCAGGAACTCTGCGATGACTGCCAACAAGAAAGTACTTTATACCGCCAAAGTCCACACCACCGGTGCACGCGATGGCGGCACCTCGCGCAGCGACGACGGGCGCCTGGACATCGTCCATTCCCTGCCGGGCTCCAAGGGCAGCGGCACCAACCCCGAACAGTTGTTCGCTGCCGGCTGGTCGGCCTGCTTCGATGGTGCCCTCGGGCTGGCGGCACGCAAGCTGAAGGTCGAACTGCCGAGCGACGTGGCCATCGATGCCGAAGTCGACCTGTGCCTGGAAGGCGATGCTTACTTCCTGCGCGCGCGCTTGAACGTCAGCCTGCCGGGGCTGGAGCGTGACGTGGCACTGGCAATGATCGAGGCCGCCCACCAGACGTGCCCGTATTCCAAGGCCGTGCGCGGCAACATCGAGGTGGTGCTCAACCTGGTGTGAATGTAAGCCACTGTATCCAGCAGGGTTGAGGTTACACAGCCTTTCAAACCACCCGCTTTGCCGACATGCCGTGGATACACGGGCTGCACAGCATTGAGACAGGTTTCAGCGCCCTCCGGCGCTGACGGATCTCGAAGGCTGTGAACACGATGAAAGCGGTAATGATCGACACATTTGGAGAGCCCGACGTCCTGGTCGTGCAAGAGACGACTCTTGCACGACCGGGGCCTGGGCAAGCACTGGTTCAGGTGATGGCCGCCGGTGTGAATTTCATGGACACCGGCGCCCGTCGGGGCCTCGGCGGCGCCGGCGCGTTGCCGATGACACTGGGCGCGGAAGGCGCGGGCGTGGTGCTGGCGACCGGGCCGGACGTGACCGAGGTGGCGCCGGGTGACCGGGTGGCCTGGTATTTCGTACCTGGCAGTTATGCCCAGCAGGTGATCGCCCCCGTCAGCCAGTTGGTGCCGCTGCCCGAAGCGATCGACTTCGAGACGGCTGCCGGCCTGATGATGCAGGGGCTGACCGCGAGCAACCTGGTGTTCGATGTGCATGCCATCCAGAAGGGCGACGTGGCGTTTATCCATGCCGCCGCCGGTGGCGTGGGGCTGATGTTGACGCAAATGGTCAAGCTGCTGGGGGGCAAGGTCATTGGCCGGGTGTCCCATGCCGACAAGGTCGATGCCGTATTGGCTGCCGGTGCCGATTACGCGGTGATCGGCCACGCCGGGCACATCGCCAGCCAGGTCGAGCGGCTGGTGGGCACCCATGGGGTGAACGTGGTGTACGACGGCACGGGCAACGAAGGCTTCAGCGAATCGATCAACCTGCTGGACTACTTCGGCACCCTGGCGCTGTATGGCCCGTTCATGGACCCGATCGCGCCGATCGATATCTTTTCCATCCCGCGCAGCATCAAGCTGACCTACCCGGTGGTGATGCACCACGTGCGCACTCGCGAAGCCTTGCTTGCGCGCGCGCAGCAATTGTTCACCTGGGTGAGCACCGGCAGGCTCAACGTCACTATCGGCCAGCGTTACCCCTTGGCGCAGGCGCATCAGGCCCATCGGGATATCGAGTCGCGTCGGACCACGGGCAAGCTGATCATCCTGCCTCAGGCGTAGGCCGGCGGTTTCGCCCGATCAACAGGGCCGCCAGCAGCTGGCTGCCCGCATAGAAGGTGAACAGGTCTTGAGGGCGCCACTGGGCGTCGAGCAACACCCCGGCGACCGTCGGCGACAGGATCGCACCCAGTCGCCCGGTGGCCAGCACCAGGCCCACGCCCCGGGTGCGCACCGCGCTATCGAACGCCTGGGGCGCCATCACGAACAGCGCGGCGACGGCGGCATACAGCGACAACCCCACCGTAAACCCCATCACCACCGCCAGCGCCGGAACATGGGCGACCGAGACCATCGACAGCATCAGCAGGGCATTCAGCAACAGGCATACCCCCAGCAGCCGATGGCAACCCAGGCGATTGGCGCCCAGGCCCAGCAGCAATGCGCCGCACATACCGCCGAGGGTGAGCAGCATGCCGCCGGTGATGCCGTGCCGTTCGGAAAAACCGCCCAACGTCAACAGCATGGGCGTCCAGCTCATCACGAAGTAAAAACCGAACATCAACAAGAAACACACGGCTGCCAGGGTGCAGGTCGACTGCCAATGCCCGCGGCTGATCAGGTCGCGATAGCGCGGGGCAGGGTGTTCGATCGCCAGCGGTGAGGCGGACTCACGCAGCCATCGCGCGCCGATCGCAGCCACCAGCAACGTCAGGCCGCCCCCGGCCAGAAACACATAACGCCAGCCGAGGCTGTCGTTGAGCCGATGCGCCAGCAGACCGCCCAGGGTCACGCCCAGGGCAAAGGCCACCGATTGCAGGGCAATCCCGAGGCTGCGATGGCGCGGTGGCGCATGGTCGTGGGTGAGTACGTTGGCGCACACCAGCACGGCGCCCACGCCGAGACCGGTGAGCATGCGCAGGCACAGCAAGCTGTAAAACCCCTGGCTCCAGAACCCCAGCAGCATCGTCACGCCGCTGAGCGCCAGGCTGGCCAGCACCACGGGACGCCGCCCGAAGCGCTGCGTCATCGCACCGACACACAATGAGCCGCCCGCCATGCCCACCAGGCTGGCGCTGAGCAGCAGGCCCGCCTGGGCCGCGCTCAATGACCACAGCGCCGCCACGCGGTGCACCGTGAACACCATGGCCATCGCATCCAGGCCGTCGATCACATTGAACAGCATGCACAGTCCCACCAAGGTCCACGCGGCGCGGCCTGTCGAGGTCCTGTGTATCGCCGTGCCGATTGCCTGTTCACTCATCTGTAGCGGGTCCTGTTCTTATCGAAGGTGGATGGCAGCATCGGGCGGCGGCGCTGGCAAGTCATACCAAGGTATCGACCGACACCTACGTGCAATCGTCCCCCGCTGGCGCCGATGGTCTGATCGGCCTCGCACAGGCCATCAGGGCGCCGTGCGCCGACAGGAGATCCATCATGCTTGCAGCTTCGTCCCTTTCCCTCCGGCTTCGCTGCCGGGCCTCGTTGCTTGGCCTGGCGCTGCTCGCCGGCAGCCACGCCGCGTGGGCGGCTTCCGATGCCATCCGTCCCTACCGCATTCACGTCGATGACGCGCAACTGGCTGACCTGCACAAACGCATCGCCGCCACCCGCTGGCCCGACAAGGAAACCGTCAACGACGTTTCCCAGGGCGTGCAACTGGCGCAGGTCCAGGCGTTGGTCAAGTACTGGGGCAATGGCTACGACTGGCGCAAGGCCGAGGCCAAGCTCAATGCACTGCCTGAATTCATCACCACCATCGACGGTGTCGACATCCAGTTCATTCACGTTCGCTCGCGCAACCCCAACGCGATGCCGCTGATTCTGACCCATGGCTGGCCGGGTTCACAGTTCGAATTTCTCAAGACCATTGGCCCGCTGACCGACCCGGTGGCCTACGGGGGCCGCATCGAAGACTCATTCGATGTGGTGATCCCGTCGATCCCCGGCCATGGTTTTTCCGGCAAGCCCACCGAGCTGGGCTGGGGCCCGGACCGCGTCGCCAAAGCCTGGGATGTGCTGATGAAACGCCTGGGCTACAAACACTATGTGTCCCAGGGCGGCGACCACGGTTCGGTGATTTCCGACGCCCTGGGCCGCCTGGCGCCTCCCGGTCTGCTGGGTATCCACTTGAACATGCCGGCGACCGTACCGCCGGAGCTGGTCAAGCCGATCAACAGTGGTGAGCCGGCGCCTGCCGCGCTGACGCCGGAAGAGCGCAAGGCGTACACCTCGCTGAGTACCTTCTTCGGTCGCAACGCCGCCTATGGCGCAATGATGGTGACTCGTCCGCAAACCATCGGCTACCTGCTGGCCGACTCGCCGGCGGGCACGGCGGCCTGGATGTACGAGAAATTCGCCGCCTGGACCGACAGCGATGGCCAGCCCGAGCGCGTGCTCAACCGCGATGAAATGCTCGATGACATCAGCCTGTACTGGCTGACCAACACCGGCGCGTCCTCCTCGCGTTTCTACTGGGAGAACAACAACAATAACTTCAGCGCCGCCGCGCAGAAGACCGACACCATCAAGGTGCCGGTGGGCATTACCGTGTTCCCCCACGAGATTTACCAGGCGCCGAAAACCTGGGCACAGCGCGCCTACCCGTCGTTGTCGTACTACAACCAGGTCAGCAAGGGTGGGCATTTCGCCGCCTGGGAGCAGCCGCAATTGTTCAGCGAAGAACTGCGCGAAGCCTTCCGGCCATTGCGTGCGGCGGCCAAGCCCTGAGCCTCCATCAGGCTCGACAGGCCTCCAGGCGCGCCTGAAGCTGGCGCAGGTCCTGGGTGTCGAAGCCTTCCGAAAACTGCTCGCGGCACTGGCTCAGCAAACGCTGGGCCTCGCTGCCGCGACCTTGCGCCTGCCAGCGCGCGGCAAGATCGAGGCTGCTGCGCAATGCCCAACTGCGCGAGCCCTGCTGTTGGCTCAGCGCCAGGGACTCCTCCAGCAACGCCTCGGCCACGCGCTGATCGTCGGGCACCAGGCTGGCTTGCAGGCGCAGCAGTTCGGGCAGGGCGAAGGCATCGCCGCTGCGCCGGCAGTGGGCGAGGGTGGTGTCGACCTGCAGACGGGCCTTGTCGAGTTGGCCTTCCAGTATCAGGCCTTCGGCGAGGGCGATTTCAAACGTGGTGGTGAGCAGTTCGTAGCGCATGCCGTGCAGACGCGCCAGGGTTTCTTCGAGCATGGCCACGGCATTGCCGGGCTGCTGCGCACGAATGGCGATGGCGGCGCCAATGCCCGTGGCGGCGGCGATGTAGGGGCCAAAGGCATTGTCTTCGGCGATGGATTTGAAGGTGTGCAGGCGTTCGGTGGCGATGTCCAGGTCGCCGGTCCAGATGTAGATTTGCAGAGTCCAGACCAGCGCAATGCACGAGGTGGCGGCGTGGTCCAACTCGGCCGCCTCGCTTTCGACTTGCTGCGCACGCGTCCTGGCCTGGTCGGGAAAACCCATCAGCCACAGTGTGCGCGCCAGGCCCAGGCCGGTGCGGTTGCGATGGTCGAAACCGTAGTGAATGGTGAGGCTGCGTTGCGCCGGCAAGGTGTTGCGCAAGGAGCGTTCCAATGCCTCGCGCGCCAGCACCTGATTGCCCAACAGGTGATAGGAAATGCCCGCCAGCGAAGCGGCCACGGCAATGGCTTCGGGCTTGCCGATCACGGCGCCGACCTCTACCGCGCGTTCGGCCCAGGCCAGGGACGCGGCGAAGTCGCCGATGCGCTCGTAAAAGATCTGCAAGCGCCCCAACAGGCGCAATTGGGAGCGGTGATCATGCAGGCTGACGGCAATGTCCAGGGCCCGCAACAGGGCTTTCTCCGCCGACGCGCTGTTGCCCTTGGTGAACATCAGCACCAGGCCGAGGGCCGCCTGCAATTCCATTTCGGTTGGGGTGCCGAAAAAGCCGAGTTCCAGCAGCTCCGTGGCGCGCGCGCACCAGGTGCGGCATTCCACCAGCAGCGAAAAATGCAGGAACAGTTGCGCGCTGGCCGCCGCCAGCGGCAAGGCCAGGCCGGGGTCGCCCTGGGGGCCGAAGCTCCATTCCAGGGCGCTGCGGATATTGCCCAACTGGGTGCCCAGCCGTGCGGAACTGTCGAAGATGTCGTAGGGGTTATCGCCCAGGTGCTTGAGCAGTTCCATGTGGTACGCCGCGTGTCGAAAGGCTAGCGTGTGGACCTGTGCCGGGCCGCGCGCCAGCAGTTTTTCCCGGGCGTAGGCGCGGGTCATTTCCAGCAACCGATAGGCAGCGGTGGCGTTGCTGCGGTCCACGCTGACCAGCCCCTTGGCGGCCAGCTCGTCCAGTGTCGCTGCGACGCACAGGGAATCGATCCAGTCATCGGCGGCGATGTGCGAGGCCGCCTCCAGGGAAAACGGTCCGACGAACACCGCCAGGCGATCGAATACCAGGCGCTCGTTGACCGTCAGCAGGTCGTAGCTCCAGTCGAGCATCGCGCGCAGGGTCTGATGCCGTGGCTGGGCGGTCCTGCGGCCTGCCCAGCCCAGGGAAAAGCGCTCGCCGAGCAGGGTGTGGGTGGCGTGCACGCCATGCACGGCGACGCGCACGGCAGCCAATTCGATGGGCAGCGCCATGCCTTCCAGGCGTTGGCACATGTCGGCGATCAGGTGGGTATCGCAGGGCGCCAGGGTCAGCGCGGTGTTGTTGGCGCAGACCCGTTCGATAAACAGTTGCACGGCGGGAAACGCCAGCAGTTGCTCAACGCTCAGGCCCTGCAATTGCTCGGGAAACCCCAGCGGGCTGAGCCGGTACACATGTTCTGCGCGGGCGCGCAAAGGCTCGCGGCTGGTGGCCAGGATCGTCACGCCAGGGGCCGCATCGCGGATCTGCTCGACGATGGCGCAGACGGCATCGATCAGATGCTCACAGTTGTCGATGATCAGCAGCAGCCGTTGCGAACGCAGGTGCGCGAGCAACACCCGCATCGGTTCTTCGGCCTGTACGGCAATGCTCAGCGCACTGGCGAGGGCGACGAGCACCAGGTGATCATCCTCGACCTGGGCCAGGTCGACGAAGTACACGGGGCTATCCTCAGCGCCGCGATGGCCGATTTCCACCGCCAGGCTGGTCTTGCCCACGCCGCCGGGGCCGACCAGGGTCAGCAGCCGGGGTTGCAGCAGTTGCACCATGACCCGCGCGGCGTCCGCGTCGCGGCCAATCAAACCGGGGCGCGGCGGCAAGTCGCCGACGCTGGCCGTCCGCTTGGGGCTCTGTTGCGTGGCGAGGACGGCGGTGACACGGGTGATCGGCGCCACGAATGCATAGCCGACGCCCATCTGGGTATTGATGTAGCGTGCGCCGTCTTTGCCCTCGCCCAGAATGCGGCGCAGCCCGGTCATATGAAAGCGCAGGCTGCCTTCCTCGACGACGAAGTGGGGCCATACCAGGCTCATCAACTCGCGCTTGGACACCACAGACCCGGGACGTTCGAGCAAGGCGATCAGCAGGTCGAACGCGCGGCCGCCAATCTCCACCGGCACGCCATTCCTGGTGAGCAGGCGTTTGCCGGGCACCACGTGGAAGGGGCCAAAGGCAAAATACACATCTGCGGATTCAGGCTGATCGTCAGGGGCGAATGGCACGACTATCGGGCTCTCGACAAAGGCAAGGCAGGTTCAGGTGCGTTGGCCGGGGCCGGCTTGAGCAGCGGCGTCAGGCAAAGCATGAAGGCTAGCACGCCGAACAGCAGCGCATAGGCCAGGTCGTAGTTGCCCGTGTAGTCGCGCAACGCACCGAAACACAGCGGGCCCAGGGCCGCCACCAGGTAGCCGACAAACAGCATGAACACCGTCCAGGCGCCGGCCTCGGCAGGGGTGGTGGCGTTGTCCAGGGGCAAGGTCATGCCGACGGTGAACGACATCCCCAGGCCAATCGCTACCAGCCACACATACAGCGTTGGCCAGGCCGCTGGCGCAAACGCCATGCCGGCGGTACCCAGCAGGGCGATCAGCGTACAAATGGCCAGCAGGCCACGCCGGTCATGGGCCTTGCCGGGTATCAGTCCCGCGCCGACGCTGGCGACCGCGAACACGGCGGTGAACAGCCCAAGCAGGGTACCGGCGGACAAATGGGTCACGGCCCGTTCGGTGGACGCCGGCGCGAGCCAGGCAAAGAGCGCATAGACCACGAATTGGCTGGCGCCGAAATACAGCGCCACCAGCCACGCTTGCGGGTTGCTCCACGGCAGCCGTACCGAGCGGGCAGCCTGGAGCGCGGGCTGGGCAGTGCCGGCGGCGAACCGCCTGGCCATCCACAGCCAACTGATCACTGCCGTGACGCTCAACAGGCTCCACAGGCCAGCGCCCACGCGCCAGGAGTCGGCGAGTTCGGTAATGGGCGCGGTGAACAGCGCCGAAAGGGTTGCCCCCACGCTCAAGCCCGCGGCATAAATGCCCATGAAAAACGCCGGTCGGTGGGCAAAGTGGGTTTTGATCCAGCCGCCGATCAAGGCCCCGGCGATGGCGATGCCGACACTGATCACAAAGGTGGTGAGCAACAGTGACGTAGCGTTTGGCGACAGCGCCCGCAGCAGACAGGCAACCCCGATCAGCACCAGGGCCGCGATCACGCAGCGGTCGGTGCCGAAGCGCCGGGTGAGCGTGGGGGCCAGCAGGGCGAGAATGCCCATGCACACGTCCGGAATCGAGGTGAGCAAGGCTGCCTGGGTGAAGCTCAAGTCAAATTGATCCTGGATCAACAACAGGATCGGCCCGATGGACACGATGGCCGGGCGCAGGGCGATGGACAGCACCAACAGGCCGATGACGGCGGCCAGGCTGTGTTTGTCGGTGGAGGTCATGTCTGTGTGCTCTTCGAAAGGATGAGTCGAGCGGATCGTAGCAATGTGAAACAATCGACAAATGCCAGCTTGTATCGACAAAGTGACAACCCATGGAAACGCGATGAAGCAAGATGCCCGCACCGTCGGTAAGCCCGGCGGTTTGAACGGTCGCAGCGAGGACTACCTGGATTACCAGGACGTGCCGCGCGTGCTGACGGCGCTGGTGCGCGACCAGGCCGCCGGTGCCTACAACCCGCCGCACACCCACCGCCACGGCCAGTTGCTGTACGCGGTCAGCGGGGTCATGCGCGCGGTGGCCCAGGGCAGCCTGTGGTTCCTGCCGCCCAAGCGGGCCCTGTGGATTCCCGCCGAGGAAGAGCACGACCAGTTGATGCTCACGCCGGTGCAGATGCGTTCGATCTATATCCAGGCCGACGCGGCCGCCTGTTTTGGCGACCGTTGCCGGATCGTGGATGTTTCGCTGCTGCTGCGCGAACTGATCCTGGTGCTGGCCAATGAGCCCATCGAATATGCCCTCGACGGTCGCAATACCCATGTGGTGGCGTTGATCCTCAGTGAATTGGCGGCGGCCCGTACGTTGCCATTGCAGATCCCCTGGCCGGTGGATCGCCGGCTGCGGGTGGTGTGCAACGCGATTCTTGAAGCCCCCGGGCAAACCCATCGGGTTGAATATTGGGCCGACACGGTGGGGGCCAGTTCGCGGACCTTGATCCGTCTGTTTCTCAAGGAAACCGGCCTGACCTACCGCCAGTGGGTCCAGCAAGTGCGCCTGGCCTGCGCCTTGGAGCGCCTGGAAAACGGCGAACCCATCGGGCGGATCGCCCAGGAACTCGGTTACGTCAGCGCCAGTGCCTTCAGTGCGATGTTTCGCCGGGCCACCGGTGCTTCACCCCGCGAGTTTCTGGTCCGTGGCTGAGGGCGAGGACGCCTCGCAGCGCGGGAGCGCCAACTGCGCGCACAACCCGCCGCCTTCGCGGTTGTACAAGGTCAAGGTGCCTTGCAGGGAGTACGCCAGTTGCTGCGCGATCGCCAGGCCCAACCCGGTGCCCCCGGTGTTGCGGTTGCGCGAATTCTCCACGCGATAGAACGGCTTGATCACCTCGCAGAGCTGCGCCTCGGGAATGCCGGGGCCGCGATCCAGGATCTGCAGCAGCAGGCAGGCGTCGGAATGGAGCACGACGTTGACGGTGACCTGGTTGCCGAACTTCAGTGCGTTGTCCACCAGGTTCACCAGCACCCGGCGCAAGGCGTGGGGGCGTGTGTCGATGACGGTGCCGGTCGGCGCGCTGAGCACCACCTGTTTGCCCACGTCTTGATAGTCGAATACGAGGCTGTCCAGAAACGAATGCAGATCGACGCGGCGGCTGGGCTCGACGGTGCCGTCCATGCTGCGCGCGTAGGCCACGCCTTCGCGGACCAGGTGCTGCATTTCGCTGAGGTCGTTCCACAGTTTTTCCCGTTCTACCGACTCTTCCATCAGTTCGGCGCGCAGTTTCATGCGGGTGATGGGGGTTTGCAGGTCATGGGAAATGGCGGCCAGCAGTTGCATGCGCTCCTTGATATGGGTGGCGATGCGTTCTTGCAGGGTGTTGAAGGCGACCGCGGCATAGGCCACTTCGGTGGGCCCGCTTTCATCGAGGCGAGTGCCGCCGCCATTCGGGTCCAGGCGGTCGACGGCATTCGCCAGGCGGGTCAGGGGGTCAACGGCGATGCGCACGGCCAGCAGGGTGCAGCCGAGCAACAGTAACAGTTGAATCCCCAGGACCAGCGGCAACCAGGGTGACAACGGCGAAACCTCTGGCCGTACGTCAATGGTCAACGGGGTGCCGTCGCGCAGGCGCAGGTGCGCCTGATAATGCGGGCGTTTGTCGGGGATGGTAGTGAGGGTCAGCGGGTAATCCTGGCCCAGAATGGCTTCCAGCGAATGGGCGGAGGCGGGCGCCGTGGCCATGTTCATCGGCTGGCCGGGCAGCCCTTCGTCCAGTTGGTAGCGGTAGGTGGCGTGTTCGAAACGGGGCAACCAGGCGTGACGCTCCTCGGCGGGCAGGCGTTCGAGCATGGCAATCGTGGTGTTGATGTCCTGTTCGAAGTTGCCCAGCATCAGCGACATTGCACTCTGGTAGCGCTCATAGAACTGCAACCCGAACGACAGGCCGTGGGCGATGACCAGGCTGGTCAGGAAGATCAGGGTCAGGCGTGAGGCCAGGGAGCGCGGCCAGCGCGGCCCGTTCATGAGGCTTCCCCGAGGATTTCCACCGGGTAGGTGAACACATAACCTTCGCTGCGCACGGTCTTGACGTAGGCCGGGTCGCGGGCGTCGTCCAGCAGGCGCTGGCGCAGGCGACTGACCAGCAAGTCGATGGAACGGTCGAACAGGTCGGCATCGCGGCCCTGGGTGAGGTTGAGCAACTGGTCGCGGCTGAGCACTCGCTGGGGGTGATCGACGAAGACCCGCAACAGCCGGTATTCCCCGCCGCTCAGGTTGACGATAGTGCCCTGGGCGTCCATCAGGTGCCGCGCCGTGGTGTCCAGCCGCCATTTGCCGAAGGCCAGCAGGCGGCTCGCCTCGCTGACCACCAGGTTGGGGGGCAGCGAGCGCGCGCGGCGCAATATCGCATTGATGCGTGCCAGCAGCTCGCGGGCGGCGAAGGGTTTGGCCAGGTAATCATCGGCGCCCATTTCCAGGCCGATGATGCGGTCGGTCTCGTCACTGCGTGCGGTGAGCATCAAGACCGGCGTGGCCTTGTGTTTGCCGGCGCGCAATTCGCGGCACAGTACCAGCCCGTCATCGCCCGGCATCATGATGTCGAGCACGATCAGGTCCACCACCGTGGCGTCGAGCAGGGCGCGCATCTGTCGACCGTCCGAGGCGACCGTGGTGCGCAGGCCGTTTTTCTTCAGGTAATTGCTCACCAGCTCGCGGATCTCGCGGTCGTCGTCGACAACCATAATGTGATCGATATGGTCCATCTGGCTCACCCCAATAGTTCGATGGCGCGGGCAACGCCGGCGCCATAGGCAGGATCGGCCTGGGTGCAGTGCCGGATATGGCGTTCCTTGGCCGCAGCACTGGCGCCCTGGATCGAGCGGGCGGTGTTGTCGAACAGCGCCTGTCGCTGGGCCGGACTCATCAGGCGAAACAGCGCGCCGGGCTGGGAGAAGTAGTCTTCGTCTTCGCGATGATTCCAGTGCGCTGCGCTGCCGTGCAGGGTCAGCGGCGGTTCGCGGAAATCGGGTTGTTCGACCCATTGCGCGTGGCTGTTGGGCTCATAACCCGGGGTGCTGCCGGCATTGCCGTCGGTGCGCATCTGCCCGTCGCGGTGGTAGCTGTTGACCGGGCAGCGCGGGGCGTTCACCGGGATCTGGTGGTGGTTCACGCCCACGCGGTAACGCTGGGCATCGCCATAGGCGAACAGGCGCGCCTGGAGCATTTTGTCGGGCGAGAAGCTGATGCCCGGCACCACGTTGGCGGGGTTGAAGGCTGCCTGTTCGACATCGGCAAAGTAGTTGTCGGGGTTGCGGTTGAGCTCCAGCACGCCAACTTCGTGCAGCGGATAATCCCGGTGCGGCCAGACTTTGGTCAGGTCGAACGGGTTGATCCCGTAGGTGCCGGCATCGGCCTCCGGCATGATCTGTACGTAGAGTTTCCATTGCGGGAAACGGCCTTCTTCGATGCTGGTGTACAGGTCTCGCTGGGCGCTTTCGCGGTCATTGCCGACCACGGCGTTGGCCTGTTCGTCGGTGAGGTTCTGGATGCCCTGGGCGGTTCGCCAGGTGAATTTCACCCAGGAGCGCTCGTTGGCCGGGCTGATGAAACTGAAGGTATGGCTGCCAAAGCCATGCATGTGTCGGTAGGACTGCGGCAAGCCACGGTCACTCATCACAATCGTGACCTGGTGCAAGGCTTCGGGCAGCAAGGTCCAAAAATCCCAATTGTTCCGGGCACTGCGCATGTTGGTGCGCGGGTCACGTTTGACGGCGTGGTTAAGGTCGGGAAATTTCAGCGGGTCGCGCAGGAAGAAGACAGGGGTGTTGTTGCCCACCAGGTCCCAGTTTCCCTGTTCGGTGTAGAACTTGATCGCGAAACCGCGAATATCCCGCTCGGCATCGGCGGCGCCGCGTTCGCCCGCTACCGTGGAAAACCGCACGAAGATATCGGTGGTCTTGCCCACCTGGGAGAACAGGTCGGCCTTGGTGAAACGGCTGATGTCGCGGGTGACGGTAAAGTGGCCAAAGGCACCGGAGCCCTTGGCGTGCATGCGCCGTTCGGGGATGACTTCGCGGTCGAAGTGCGCGAGTTTTTCCAGCAACCAGACGTCTTGCAGCAGCACGGGGCCACGGGGGCCGGCGGTTTGCGAATTATTGTTGTCGACTACAGGTGCGCCGGCGGCTGTCGTCAGATTTTTCATGCTCGATTCCCTTTGTTCTGGTGGTTGTGTCAGGTGCCATCAGACCAGACCCCTCAGAACGCGGCGATTGCACGTAGGTATCGAGTCCTGAGCGTCAACTCAAGACGAAGCTCACCTCGATGTTGTGGCGCGTGGCTTTGGAGTAAGGGCAATTGCGGTGGGCCGCTTCGATCAGGCGGTGGGCTACCCCGGGGTCGATCTCGGGCAGCGACACGCGGACCAGCGCTTGCAGGAAAAAGCCTTGTTCTCCGTGCAGCAGGTCAACCTGGGCCTCGATCGCTGCGGTTGCCGGAAACGCAATCTTGCGGGCGTTGCAAGCGTGGCGCAGCGCGGCCAGCAGAGACGCCGACCAACACACCGCAAACAATTGTTCCGGGTTGGTGCCGCTGCCGGGGGCGCCGGGCGGGGAGAGTTGGACATCGAGGCGACGATCTTCGCTGTGCCCCGCGCCCTCTCGACCGCCGATGGTGAAGGTGTGACTGGAATACAGAATGTTTTCGATGCTCGGCATGGGCCTGTCCTGGGAAAGCTGACGGTGTGGGCACTGGGCTTAAATGGCCCACTGCAAGTGGGGAGGCGTCGATAGCGGGGCGGTGCTCGCGGCGGGCGTGTGATCGAGCAGCGTGGCGCGGGCGATGGTGAGCAGCCAGGCGCGAAAGGGTGTGGTCGAGTCGTAGTCCGCGCGGTGTTCCAGCACGGCCATGAACGCTTCGCGAGCCAGGCTTTCAACGCGCTCGGGCCGGATGCGCCCGACCTGGGCCTGACCCTCATAAAATGCGAGCAGGAGTGGTGCGATGTGCGTCGAGAGCCGCCGTGCGGCGCTTCGGTCGCCCTTGACCACCTGCGCCATCAATGTGCACAGCCCTTGATTGG
Source organism: Pseudomonas sp. SDO524_S393 (assembly GCF_054071875.1). NCBI lineage: Bacteria > Pseudomonadati > Pseudomonadota > Gammaproteobacteria > Pseudomonadales > Pseudomonadaceae > Pseudomonas > Pseudomonas sp. SDO524_S393. The sequence goes on from NZ_JBSVVZ010000008.1 coordinate 123,580, forward strand.
AGAGCCGGTCTTCCTTGCACAGGCAGTGGCCGCGATCCTCTTCGGTCATGGTTGCATCCCTCTTGACGGCTGACGGTGGTGAGCGTCAAGAGTGATGCCTTGTGGGATTTTTTACCCGTTATGCGGTGTTAGCAGTTATTAGTCGAACCGCTCACAGGACCTGTCGGTGCCGATTCGTGGCTGAACGCCTCCAGCTCGCGCACCAGGCTCCGGGCAGCCAGGCTGACCAGTTCACCGCCTTTTTCCGGTGTGGCCTGGCCTGGGTCCGAGCCCATGCGGCCGTCGGGGAAACGTGCGCGAAAGTCATGGGCCTCGCGAATCGGTCCGGAATTGGCGATTTGCGGTGAATAGCTCGCGGACTTGATCGAGTCGGGGTAAGCCCATTGGGTGACCGCGATCTCCGAAGGGGTGGCATGGATGCCATGGCCGGTGGGGAATTGCTGGTTGGCCAGGGCGCCCACGCCTTCCAGGTCCCACCAGTTGGTCAGTTTCAAGGCGAAGCCGGCGGGGCGCCGGGCGAAACTGGCTTCGGCGTACAGCTGAGAAAACGCCGCTTCGATCGAGGCAATGTTGCCGCCATGGCCGTTGAGAAAGAAAATTTTCTCGAAACCATGGGCGACCAGGGAGCGGGTCCAGTCCTCGATCGCGGCAATAAACGTGGAGGGGCGCAGGGTGATGGTGCCGGCAAAGCCGAGGTGATGTTGCGCCATGCCGATATTGAAGGTGGGGGCGATGAGAATATCGGCGTTTTCCTGCGCCTGATGGGCAATGATTTGCGGGCACATCCAGTCGGTGCCCAACAGGCCGATGGGACCGTGCTGTTCGTTGGAACCAATGGGGATGACGATGGTGCGGCTGCGTTCGAGGAATTGCTCGATTTCAGACCAGGTCGACAGGTGTAAAAGCATGGTGGCCTCACTGTTCAGCAGGGCTCCCGGGGGAGCGTGATGGAGCATCGGGTGTGCCGGGCCATCTCATCACGGGGGGTGGGCTGCGGACATTGCACGATGGTGTCGATCAGCGGGCAGGGTGCCGGTCTATGCTTGTTCGAGAACCCCGGGGCACTCCCGGGTTCCGCCGCGGACTAAGCAACAGGGCCTGCACGGGCCCGTAGCTTTCTGACATGGACCGGACATGAACCCAACCAACCTGCAATTCAAGACGCTGGTGCTGCTGCTGGCACTGGTGACCATCGCCTTTATCTGGATATTGCTGCCGTTCTATGGCGCGGTGTTCTGGGCGGTCATCCTGGGCATCATCTTCGCCCCGATGCAACGCCGCCTCCAGCTGCGCCTTGGCTGGAACCGCAACCTCACGTCGCTGACCACCTTGAGTGCGTGCCTGGTCATCGCGATTCTGCCGGTGATCATCACCAGCGCGTTGCTGGTGCAAGAAGGCGCAACGCTCTACAAGAATATCGAGAGCGGCAAGCTCGACGTGGCCGGCTACATCGAGCAGTTCAAGAACGTGTTGCCGCCGTACTTCCAGCACCTGCTGGACCGTTTCGGCATGGGCAATCTGGAAGGGCTGCGGGAGAAGATCGTCAAGAGCGCGATGCAGGGCAGTCAGTTCTTTGCGTCCCAGGCCTTCAGTTTTGGCCAGGGCACCTTCGATTTTCTGGTGAGTTTTTTCATCATGCTGTATCTGCTGTTCTTCCTGCTGCGCGACGGCCCGGAGCTGGTGCGCAAGGTGCGCACGGCGGTGCCGCTGGCCGAGCCGCAAAAGCGCCGGTTGCAGCTCAAGTTCAATCGGGTGGTGCGCGCGACGGTCAAGGGCAACGTGCTGGTGGCGGTGACCCAGGGCGCGCTGGGTGGTTTGATCTTCTGGTTCCTGGACATTCCCAGCGCATTGCTCTGGGCGGTGCTGATGGCGTTTCTGTCGCTGCTGCCGGCGGTGGGCGCAGGGATTGTCTGGGGACCGGTGGCGGCCTATTTCCTGTTGAGCGGCGCGATCTGGCAGGGCGTGGTATTGGCCTTGTTCGGCGTGTTCGTGATCGGTTTGGTCGACAACGTGTTGCGCCCGATCCTGGTGGGCAAGGACACCCGCATGCCGGACTACCTGATCCTGATCTCGACGCTGGGCGGTCTGTCGGTGTTCGGTCTTAACGGGTTTGTGATCGGACCGCTGGTGGCGGCGTTGTTCATGTCCACCTGGGCGCTGTTTGTCGAAAGCAAACCAAGGGTCAAATTGCCATTGCCTTGAACCTCAAGCGTGGAGCCGGAAGCGGGCGACGTGTTGCAGTTGTTGTTCGGCGTCTGACAACGAGGTGAGCGGGCCGCTGATGGCTTCGCCGTCGCGGACCAGGTACCAGCAGGCGAGCAGGCCCAGTTCCCGAAGGGGAGCGGGGACGGCGCTGCCGATGACGGACATGATCTGAATAGTGGGCATGGGAGACCTCCAATAACTATGGAGGTCACCTTACGGGCCCGGGGCGCCGGGGTGAAATCACCTGTCTCGATAGTCGACATCGACGTGAGGCGTCAGTCCACCACCTGGTCAAGCATGATCACCACTTCCTGCTCGCTGACCAGGCCCTTGCGCACCAGGTTTTGCGCCAGCAGCGCGAGGAACTTCGCGCTGCGGTGGCCCTCCAGGTGTTTGAGCTCGGTGAGGGCGCTGTAGACCTTGCTGGACGTACACAGGCCAGCGGTGCGGTGCGGGTTTTGCGTGGGCATGGTCAGTCGTCCTTGTTGTTATAGGGTGGACAGGGATCGATAGTGGAAGCACGTTGTGACGCAAACATGACAGTGCGAGCACCGCTCGGGCAAGTGGCCATTGGTATCAATCATGAGCGATTACCCCTGAACCATTGTCCCCACAGCGACCTTGACGCGGCCAATTCAGACCCGGCGCACAAAAAAAGGCCCCGCGTGAGGGCGGGGCCTGTTTTGAATGGCATCGGTCCGACGTTTACCAGCCGCGACGGTAATAGCCATGGGGAGGGCCGTAGTAGTAGCCGCGCGGTGGGCCGTAATACACCGGCGCCGGGCGGTAATAGACCTGTTGCTGCACATACACCGGTGGCGGCGGAGCGTAGTAGACCGGCGGCGGGGCGGCATACACCGGTTGCGGCTGAACATACACGGGCTGCTGCACATAGACTTCACGTGGCTGGCTCGCCACGACGGAGCCCACCACGGCGGCGCCGATCAGCCCACCCAAGACGGCCGGGCCACCCCATCCACCACCGTGGGCGGAGGCTTGGCCTGCCATAGCGAGTGCACCGATAAGCAAGGCGATCTTGGGGATTGTACGAATCATGGTCATTCCTCGGTTAGCCCCTGCGCTTGTGGTCCGCAATCAATAGACTCAAGTAATGTCGCGGGGATACTTTTAAGACAACGTATTTCTGAAAAACAGCACAGCCGATAGGTAAAGGTTGTGTAAGGTCTGTACCGATTTGCTTACTCAAAGGAGTTATTCATGCAGATGCACCCCAACAAGGACACCCAATTGTGCATGTCATTGTCGGCGCGCCCCGGGAATTTTGGCCTGCGTTTCCATAACCACTTGTACGAACAGCTGGGTCTGAATTTCTACTATAAAGCCTTCAGCAGCCAGGATTTGCCCGGCGCGATCGGTGGTATCCGCGCCCTGGGCGTGCGTGGTTGCGGGGTGTCCATGCCCTTCAAAGAGGCGGCCATCGCCCTGGTGGACGAATTGGACGAGTCGGTGAAAGCCATCGATTCGCTGAACACCATCGTCAACACCGACGGCCATCTCAAGGCCTACAACACGGACTACATTGCCGTTGAGCAATTGCTGAAAAAACACCAGGTGCCCAAGGACTCGACCTTCGCCCTGCGCGGCAGTGGCGGCATGGGCAAGGCCGTCGCCAGCGCCCTGCGGGATGGCGGCTACGCCAACGGCGTGATCGTGGCGCGCAACGAAGCCGCAGGCCGTGCCCTGGCGCGCAACCTGGGGTACGAATGGCAGGCGGACCTCGGTAAATTGCGCCCGCAGATGCTGATCAACGTGACGCCCATCGGCATGACCGGCGGTGCCGAGGCCGATGCACTGGCCTTTGACGCAGACGCGGTGGATGCCGCCGAGACAATCTTCGATGTGGTAGCGATCCCCGCCGAAACACCGCTGATCGTGCGGGGGCGAGCCCAGGGCAAGCGGGTGATTACCGGGTTGGAAGTGATCGCGATCCAGGCGTTGGAGCAGTTTGTGCTCTATACCGGGGTTCGGCCGACGCAGGCACAGTTCGAGGCGGCAGTGGCGTTTGCCCGGGGTTAGTGGACACATGGAGAACCCATGTGGGAGCAGCAAAAACATCTTCGTAGCCTGACATACCGCTTTCGCAGCCTCGCCGGGGCTCGACAACTCCCACAGGGTACTTGCAGCGACTGGAAAAACGTTGCCGGCAGGGCCATCGCGCCGGACCAATGTGGGAGCTGGCTTGCCTGCGATAGCGGTGTTTCAGTCACAGGTATTTGACCTGTCAGATCGCTATTGCAGGCAAGCCAGTCCCCACATTTCAGCCAGTGTCAAGCCTGTTCCAGCAGCGCCAAGCGTTCTTCCAGTGCCGCAATCCGCGCTTCCAGCTCTTCGACGCGCTCGATTGAAACACCACCGGTCCCACGCTCCACCGGATTGCCCCGCGCGGCGATGATCGCCTCGATATCCGCAGGGTCCCCAAGCGCGTGGGTATAACGGTCTTCCCGCTGCCCGGCCTGGCGCGGCACCAGCAACGCCAGGCCACGCGCAATCAGGCGTTCCAGCTGGTGCACCACTTGCTCGGCATCTTCGAAGTCATGCATGCGCCCGCTGCGGGTCAGCAGTTCGTTGACGGTCTGCGGCCCGCGCAGGAACAGCAAGCCGATCAGGATCACCTGGGCCGGTACCAACTCCAGGGCCTTGTCCACGCGATGTTCCCAGCGGTCGGCGCGGCTGCCCATCACCAGGCGGGTAAAACCCTGGCCTTCCAGCGTGCGCAGGCTCTGGCCGACCTGCCCCTGGCTGAGGTTGGTCACCGGTTCGCGGCTGGTTTTCTGGTTGCAGGCCAACACCAGGGCGTTGAGGGTCAGGGGGTAGGTTTCCGGGTTGGTCGCCTGTTTTTCGATCAGGCAGCCCAGGATGCGGATTTCCGTGCTGTTCAGGCGCGGCTCGGGGGTGTCGGTCTCGTGCGTCATCGCGCTTTCCCTATGCTGTGAACTGCCTAGCCTATGCCTGAAAAAATAAAAGACAAGCGGTGAGCATGTCTATAATCGCCGCTGGTTCAAACCGTGCCATTACCCATGAGATTGCCATGACTATTTCCCTGTACGCCGCTTCCATCCCGGTCTTCAAACAAATGCTCACCGCCCTGAGCGGTGTGTTGAGCAAAGCCGAAGCCCACGCCACCGCCAAAAACATCGAACCCAACGCCTTGCTGCAAGCGCGTCTGTTCCCGGACATGTTCCAACTGGTGCGCCAGGTGCAGATCGCTGTCGACTTCGCCAAGGGCGTTTCCGCGCGTCTGGCCGAGGTTGAAGTGCCTAAATACGACGATAGCGAGGTGACGTTCGCCGACCTGCAAGCCCTGATCGCCAAGGTGCTGGCGTTTATCGACACCCTCACGCCTGCACAGATCGACGGCAAGGAAGGCATCGAGATCGTCACCCGTCCAGGCACGCCGAAAGAGAAGCGCTTCAGCGGCCAGTCCTACCTGCTGACCTACGGCCTGCCGCAGTTCTTCTTCCACATCACCACCGCCTACGCCCTGCTGCGTCACAACGGTGTGGAAGTGGGCAAGCGCGATTACATGGGCGCGTTCTAAGCCGTCCCCCTGAAGCCCGGTGTGTGCCTGAGGGGACCGCCGGGCTTTTTCATGCCCGCTGCATGACACACTCTGTTAAGATTCAGCATCCTTTTAAAGCCTACTTGTCAGCGAAACCTTCGGGTTGTCGTTGATGTTGTCGTTTCCGGAGTTTTTGATGCTGTTCCCTATTTTGCTGTTGTCAGCCGCCGGTTTTACCGTGCTGACCACAGAGTTCGTGATCGTCGGGCTGTTACCGTCCATCGCCCGTGACCTGCAGGTGAGCGTGTCCCAGGCCGGCTTGCTGGTGACCCTGTTCGCATTCACCGTCGCCGCCTTCGGGCCGTTCCTGACGGCCTATTTCTCCCGCTTCCAGCGCAAGCGCCTGTTCATCGGCATCCTGATCCTGTTCGGCGTCGCCAACACCGTGGCGGCGCTGGCGCCGAACATTTGGGTGATGGCCGTGGCGCGGTTGATCCCCGCACTGGGCTTGCCGGTGTTCTGGGCCCTGGCCAGTGAGACGGCGGTGGATATCGTCGGCCCGGACTTTGCCGGGCGCGCCATCGAGAAGATCGGCTTCGGCATCGTCTGTGCCACGGTGTTCGGCATTCCGGTGGGCACCTTGATTTCCGATATGTTCGGCTGGCGCACGGCGTTCGCGATCCTCGCCGTGGTGGCGTTGATCAAGGCCCTGCTGCTGTTCATTTATCTGCCGGTGACCCGGCCTGCGAATGCTCAGGTCACGTTGCGCTCGCAGTTCAGGATCCTGCGCAACCCGTTGATGCAGGGGCATATCCTGCTGTCGATCCTGGTGTTCAGCGGCATGTTCACCGCCTACACCTACCTGGCCGATATCCTTGAGCGCCTGGCCGGGTTCGACGGCACGCTGGTGGGCTGGTGCCTGATGGGCTTCGGCGCTGTCGGCCTGCTCGGCAATGCCCTTGGCGGGCGCGCGGTGGACCGTCACCCGTTGATCGCGTCCATGGTGTTCTGTGGCTTCATGATCGCCGGCATGGTCGCGTTGGTGCCGGCGATTCACTCCACCATCGGCCTGGCGGCGGCGATGGCGATATGGGGCGTGACCCAGGCGGCGATGTTTCTGGTCAGCCATGTGCGGCTGATGAAAGCGGCGCCCCATGCGCCGGCGTTTGCGGCATCACTGAACATCGCCGGCGCCAACCTGGGCATCGGCCTGGGGGCGATGGTGGGTGGGCATGTCATCGACACCCTGGGACTGGGCAGCCTGGGGTTCGCCGCCTCCGGGTTTATCCTGGTGTCGATCCTGCTGGCGTTGTGGTTGATGAGCGCCAAACAGCCGGTCGTGGCCAACCCCTAGCAGTCAGGGCAGGGCGGTGAACAACTCCCGTCGAGCGCCTTCGGTAATCGCCACGATGCCGGGGTGCTTGACCTTGCGCTCCACCGAAATCGCATAGAACGACTCGCTCACCGCATCGGTCTGGCCGATCAGCGCCACACCGTATTGGCGCACCACTTCATCGGCGATCACGCTGGGGGCGATGAAAATCCCGCTGCCGGATTGGCCGAATGCCTGCATCAAGGCGCTGTCGTCGAACTCGCCGATGATCTTCGGTTGAATCTGTTGCTCGGCGAACCAGCGCTGCAAACGGCTGCGCACCACCGTCTCCGCCCCTGGAATCAGTAACGGCGCGCCCTGCAAGCAGTGTGGGAAATCGCCGCCGTATTCGTCAGCCAATGCCTGGGTGGCGAAAAAACTGATACCGCACTCTCCCAGTTTCTGGCTGTAGCCCTTGATGTCCAGGTGTGTGGGCATGGGGCTGTCGGAGATCACCAGGTCCAGGCGCTGGATCGCCAGGTCGGCCAGCAGCCGTTCGAGTTTGTCTTCACGGCAAGTGATGCGGATCGGCTCGCTCAGCTCCATGGTGGGCGCGATCAGCCGGTACACGATGGATTTGGGCACCACATCCGCCACCCCGACCCGGAACAGGATCTGCTGTTCATCGGGTTGTGCGCGCAGCATCGCCTCCAGCTCGTTCCCGGTCTGGAACATCTGTTCGGCATAGGGCAGGGCCTGGCGCCCGGCTTCGGTCAACTCCAGCTGCCGTCCCACCCGCTGGAACAGCGCGACACCGAAAGTCTGCTCCAACAGGCTGATCTGACCGCTGATGGTCTGGGGCGTGAGGTTCAGTTGTTCGCAGGCCCGCACGATGCTGCCGGTCTTGGCCACGACCCAGAAGTAATGCAGTTGTCGGTAATTGAGCATGATCATCCTGGATTCGTGAAAACCGAAGTATACGTGAGAAAAATACGAATTTTTCTGAAGTGTTCATCTGCATAGAATGCCTCGCTATCGCGGGGCCACTACTTGGACCCAATGGTTCTAACGAGGAACACAGCATGAAACTCAATGTTCTGGGCGCGGCGTCGTTGCTTGCGCTTTCATTAGTGATGGTCAGCGGCTGCGACCAGGTCGAAAAGAGCGCACAGCAGGTGATCGGTAAAGCGTCCGAGTCGGCCAGGCAAGTGATCGATGAAACCCAGAAAGCCGCCGAGCAGGCATTGAGTGAAGCAACCCAGGGGTTGATCAACCCCGAGAAGCAGGAAGAGGAGGCAGAAAACGCCTCTGAATCCGACACTAAAGAAACCTGATTCCCCAGCACCCTCACTTCAGGACTGACCTATGGATTACCTTTTACAGCTGGTTGCCAGCCCCACCGCCTGGGTTGCATTGGCCACCCTGATCGTCATGGAAATCGTGCTGGGCATCGATAACCTGATCTTTATCTCGATTCTCACCAACAAACTGCCCGAGAAGCATCGCGCCAAGGCACGACGCATCGGTATCAGCATGGCGCTGGTATTGCGGTTGGGCCTGTTGAGTACCATTGCGTTCATCGTGCAACTGACGGCGCCGGTGTTCGAAATCTTCGGCCAGGCGTTTTCGTGGAAAGACATGATCCTGATCGCCGGTGGCCTGTTCCTGGTCTGGAAGGCCACGACCGAGATCCATCACAGCATGGACCCCGAGCCGGAAGAGAAGGCAACCGTCAGCAACACAGTCGCCATCGGCTTTGCCGCGGCCATCGGCCAGATTCTGCTGCTCGACCTGGTGTTTTCCATCGACAGCATCATCACCGCCGTGGGCATGACCGAGCATTTGCCGATCATGATCATTGCCGTGGTGACCTCGGTGATCGTGATGCTGGTGGCGGCCGAACCGCTGGCCAAGTTCATCAACGACAACCCGACCGTGGTCATGCTGGCCCTGGGCTTTTTGATCATGATCGGCATGACGCTGATCGCCGAAGGTTTCGGCGCCCATGTGCCTAAAGGCTATGTGTATACGGCCATGGCGTTCTCGGCGGCCATCGAGTGCTTGAACATCGCTCGACGCAACCGGCACAAGCGCTTGCTGGCGGCCCGGCAATAACGGGCAAAAAGAAAGGCCGGCTGTACGCGTGAGCGTGCAGCCGGCCTTTTGCTATCTGGCTGAAGCCAGGCGCCGGTTGTTCTACAGAAGAACGACCGGCTTATTGGCTTACCCCAGTGTGTGGGCAGTTTCTGGCTGCCAGAGCTCCGGGGAGATAACCGGTGAGAACACAGGGATGCCGTCTGTTGTTTCAACGAGCGCCAGGCTCTCATCGAATCCGCCAAGCGACAGATCCAGGACCGCCTCGCTGATCGGTGCGATATCCGTTTCCCCCACGAACAATTCGGAAGAGGATTGCAGCAGGTCCGCCAGCGACGGCAGCCCCTCGTAGGCAGAAACCGATGCCTGCGGGCTGGCGGCTTCCACGTTCAGTACGAAAGGCTCAGAGCGCACGCCATCGATTTCTACCGTGAACGTATGGGCTCCGGGGGTCAGCGTTCTGAATTCCGACGGCTGGAATGTCCAGCTGCCATCACCGTCGACCGCGACAGCGCCGATAAAAACATTGTTGTCGTAGACGAATACGCCGGCATCCGGCTCGCCACGCCCGCTGAAGACAGGGCGGTCATCATCGGTGATGCCTCCGTTGGCAACGCTGCCCGTCAGCGGACCGGCATTGTCGAACGCACTGTCGATCTGCGGCTGGGGGGCTTCCGGAACATTTTGTACAGTCAAGGCAAAGGGCTCTGAAACCACGCCATCTCCGGCAAAAGTGAATAGGTGTTCACCTTCGCTCAGCTTGTGGAGGTTGCCGGTATAGGCCCAGTGACCGTCCTGATCGATTGACACGTAGTCAATGATTTTGCCGTTGTCATACACCTTGAGCGTGGTGTTCGGTTCGCCCTGGCCCTGGAACGTTGGTCGCGCATCGTCGGTGACGCTGCCGCTGACCAGTTCGGTGACGCCGCCAATATTGTCGACCACCGAGTCGATGGTGGGTTTGATCGAATCCGGTGCACCGATGGTCAAGGTAAACGGGTCGGAAGTAACGCCTGCGGTCACCACGGTGAAGAAATGTTCTCCCTGGCCCAGTGTGGGAACGGGGAAATACCAGCTGCCATCTGCACCCGCGTAGGCATTGCCAATCTGAACATCGCCGTCGTAAATCGCCACCCGCGTGTTCGGCTCTGCCTTGCCGATCAGGGTCGGGGTTGTGTCATCGGTGAGGCTGCCGGTCGCCAGCTCGCCGGTTTTGCCGAAGTCGTCGTAGGCATGATCGATGGACGGCTTGAGCGAGTCCGGTGCACCGATGGTCAAGGTAAACGGGTCGGAAGTAACGCCTGCGGTCACCACGGTGAAGAAATGTTCTCCCTGGCCCAGTGTGGGAACGGGGAAATACCAGCTGCCATCTGCACCCGCGTAGGCATTGCCAATCTGAACATCGCCGTCGTAAATCGCCACCCGCGTGTTC